>CAZTZW010000104.1:0-8161 GCA_964618085.1 uncultured Elusimicrobia bacterium | reverse complement strand
GCTCCCCGCCTCCGAGCTGGTCAACGCCCTCAAGACCTTCGCGAACTCCGGCGTGATGATCCCCCAGCCCGTGATGAGCAAGCTCATCGACGGCCTGCGCAACATGGGCTCGGCCAACGCCGAGGCTTCCCTCGTGGCGCTGACCAAGACCGAGATAAAGGTCCTCGCCCTCCTGGGCCGCGGCCAGTCCAACAAGGAGATCGCCGCCTCCCTGGACTGCTCGGTGAAGACCGTCAAGAACCACCTCAACAGCATGTTCCAGAAGCTGTCGGTGTCCAACCGCACCGAGGCCGTCGTCAAAGGCATCGACCTCGGCCTCATCTCCGCCGAGAAGTCGGACTAGAAGCTATAAGCCTTTCCGCAGCGCTTCTGTGCCGGGTCCGAAGGATCCCGGCCTAGAACCGTTCGCGCAGGCCGCAACGAGCGCCCCGGGTATCCCCCGGGGCGCTTCGTTTTAGGCTGATTTCGGGGTTGTCTCCCTTAATAAGTTCGTCCTTGACGGGTATAGGGGCCGGGGCTATCCTGGGGCGATGGCTCATCGTGCCGCCCGGATCCTCGTCGGGGCGGCCGTCGGGGCGTGCCTGCTTTTGGCCCCCTCCGCCGGCTCGGCCTCCAAGCTCGACGCGCGCCTGCGCGCCCTGCGGGGCACGGGAGGCTCCGGGGGCTTCGGCGTCGCGGGCGCGGGCGGCGGGACGGACTCCGGCGAGCGCTTCCGCTTCCTGCTGCGCGTCCTGCCCGGCACCTCCCCCTCCGCGCTGAGCGCGGCCTATCCCGGCCTGCGGGCGGGCGCGGCGGTCGGCGACGTCATCCCGGCGTCGGCCGACGCGGCGACGCTCGACGCGCTGGCCGCCGACTCGCGCGTGCTCTCGGTGGAGGCCGCGACCCAGCGCAAGCCGACGCTCGACGTGGCGCGCTCCTCGCGCACGGTCGGCGGCGTGTTCCACGGGGTGCTGCGCAACGGCCTCGCCGACCTGGCCGGCCTCGACGGGACGGGCGTGGTGGTGGGCATCGTCGACACCGGCATCGACTGGCAGCACCGCGACTTCAGCAACGACGGCTCGCCGGACACCACCCGCATCCTGGCCATCTGGGACCAGACCATCTCCTCTCATACGGGCGGCGCGTTCCCTTCCGGCTACAACTACGGCGCCGAGTACACCCGCGCCTCCATCGACGCCAAGCTCGCCGGCGGGGGCAACGTCATCAACACCGTCGACAGCGACGGGCACGGCACCCACGTGGCCTCGCTGGCCGCCGGCGACGGCACGGCGACCAACGGGGTCATCGCGGCGGGCACCTACCGCGGCATCGCGCCGGGCGCCGACATCGTGATGGTCAAGACGAGCTTCTTCGACTCCGACATCGTCGACGGCATGGCCTACATCGTGGCCAAGGCCGCGGCCGCGGGCAAGCGCGCCGTCATCAACCTGAGCCTCGGCGGGCAGTCGGGCCCGCACGACGGCACCTCCTCCTTCGAGACCGGCGTCGCGGCCATCGCCGCCAGCACGCCGGTCATCGTCGCCATCGGCAACGACCACGCCAACAGCCCCCACGCCAAGGCCGTCTACACGGGCCTCAACACCTTGAGCTTCGCGGCCAACGTCGCCGACGGCGCGCCCGATTCCGTGGACATGGAGTTCTGGCACCCGGGCGGCGACGCGTACACGGTCACGGTGACCTTGTTCGGGCAGGGCGGCTCGGCCGTCGCCGCCGCGGGCGCCACCGACAGCGAGACCATCGGGGGCCACACCGTCGAGGTGTACAACGCGACCAACTCCGGCCACCCGCTGGGGCACAAGCAGATCTACGTCCGCGTGACGCGCAGCGGCGGCGTCACCATCGACCAGTTCACGGCGCAGCTGACGCGCACCACGGCGGGCGGCACCGGGCGCGTCGACGGGTTCGTGGACCCGTCCTTCTCCGGCACCACGTGGAGCACCCAGGTGGACAACACCACGACCATGGGCGTCCCGGCCACCGCCAACAACGTCATCACCGTGGGCTCCTACGTATCGAACACGTTCTGGGACGCCTTCGACGGCTTGAACTACTCCTTCACCGTCCAGAACGCCCAGGGCACGGCCTCGCATTTCAGCGCCAACGGCCCGACGCGCGACGGACGCCAGGCCCCCGAGCTCGTCGCTCCCGGCGACGTCGTTGGCGGCGCCCAGTCCGCGAACGCGACGGCCTACGCCGCGGCCTGCGACCTCGACGGCATCGCCCCCCACAACGGCTGCTTCATCCTCCGGGACAACCGCCACCGCATCCTGCGCGGCACCAGCATGGCCGCGCCCATCGCCGCGGGCGCGATGGCCCTGCGCCTGCAGGCCCAGCCCGAGCTCACCGTGGCGGGCCTGCGGACCGTGATGCGGGCCTTGGCGCGCACCGACACGGCCACGGGCTCGGTCCCCAACGACGCCTACGGCTACGGCAAGCTCGTCGCGTCCCCCCAGCCGGTCGTCCCGCCCGCGAGCTTCGGCATCACGACCATGGGGACCTCCTCCATCACGTGGACCTGGGGCGCGGTGCAGGCCGCGTCGCACTACCGGGTCTACTACGCGACCAACACCTCCTCCCTCATCGCGACCCTGACCTCGCCGACCTTCGTGCAGACGGGCCTGACGGCCAACACGACCTACGGCCTGTTCGTGCGGGGCATGACCGGCGGCGTGGACGGCCCGGGCACCTCCGTCTCGACGGCGACCTTCGCCGCGCTCGCCGTGCCCGGGACCGCGACCGGCCACGTCTCGAGCGTGACCTTGACCTTCACCTCATGCCCCGCGGCGCCGACGTCTCTCTCCTGCTCCGGCTACTCGCTGACGGCGTCCACGGACGCGGCCTTCAACGGGGTGACGGTCGCCAGCGTCACGTCCAACCGCGCCTCGACCTCGCTCACCGTCTCCGGCCTGAGCCCGCTGACGACCTACTACCTGCGCCTGGCGACCTTGAACCCGTTCGGCGGCGGCATCCCCGTCGTCGCGGGCTCGACCCACACCGCCAGCGACGTGCTGGCGCCCATCTCGCCGAGTCTGACCCAGGTCACCTCGACCTCGGCGCGCTTCAACTGGGTCGTGGGCGGCAACCCGGCGGGGCTGACCTACGTGGCGCAGGCCTCGAGCATGACGGACTTCTCGGGGACGGTGTTCACCTCGACGACGCTCAACATCGACGCCCTCTTCTCCGCGCTGAGCCCTAACACGAGCTACTACTACCGCGTCCAGGCCGTGGGGGGCCCCTTCCTCGTCTTCGGCCCGGCGGCCACCGACGCCGTCGCCGCGACGGCGCCCGGAGCGCCTTTCACGGCCGTCTCGTCCAACGCCCTCACCGTCTCATGGGGGAGCGGCGGCAACCCCGCGGGCACGCTCTACTCGGCGCAGCTCTCGCCGGCGTCCGATTTCAGCTCCGGCGTCCTGTCCTCCTCGACGCGCAACACCTCCGCGGGCTTCTCGGGCCTGACGCCCAACACCGTCTACTTCGCGCGCACGAGCCCGCTGGGGCACAACGGCGTCTCGGCCGGCGTCACCGTCCTGGGCTCGACGGCCACCTACGCCGAGCCGGTCGTCCTGTCGGGGACCCCGTTCGCGGGCGTCTCCACGGGCGGCTTCGTCTTCTCCTTCGGCGCCGGCGCCAACCCGCCGGGCACGCGCTTCATCGTCCGCGTCGCCACCGAGGCCGCCTTCTCCACGGTGCAGGCCTCCGACACCGCCAACGCCTCGGCGTCGTTCACCGGCCTGCTGTCCAACCAGCAGTACTGGGCCCAGGCCGCGGCCGTGAACCTCAACGGCGCCGTCGCGCCCTTCTCCGCGGCCCAGACCACCGTCACCTTCGTGAAGGCCGTCGCCGCGGCCAGTCCCGCGGTGAGCACGCGCTCGGCCGCCTCGCTCACCGTCGCCTGGAGCGCGGCGGGCTTCGGCGCGGGCACCCAGTACCGTCTCGAGGTGGACGACGACCCTGGCTTCGGCAGCCTCGCGGGGACCTCGGTCACGCTGAACGCCTTCGCGACGGCGGCGGGCCTGGCGCCCAACACCGTCTACCATGGGCGGGTGAAGGCGCTGGGTCAGGCCCTGCCCACGCCCGACGGCCCCTACCTCCTCGCCGCCCCGTCGGAGGCCACTCTCGCCAACGTCCCCGCGCTCCCTCCCGTCCCCATCACGGGCACGGGCGGCTCCAGCGTGACCGTGGCCTATCTCGCGCCCCTGACCGGCACCTACGCGGGCTTCCGCGTCGAGGCCTCGCTGTCGGCGGACTTCTCCGCGCCCGTCGCATCGGTCACGGCCGTGGGGCAGTTCACGGCCACCCTCAACGGCCTCGCCTTCGCGTCCACCTACTACGTGCGCGTCGCCGCGCTCAACTCGGCGGGGCTCCCCTCGGACTACGTCTCGCTGGGCTCGACCATGACCCTGCGGCCGGTCCTCTCCTCGGGGACGGCCGTGGGCGGCGGGCTCGTCTTGAGCATGCCGTCGGCCTTCGCCGTCCTCCCGGGCGCGGTGCTCAGCGCCGACGCCGGCACCTTCCCCCACAACACCGTCGTCACCATCACGGCCGGCTCCAGCCAGGACGTGACCGCGGCGCGCGGCGCCGTCCCCATGACCGCCTTGGGCGCGGGCATCGGCTTCGAGATCAGCGCCGCCGGTCAGCAGCCGAGCAAGCCGGTGCGCCTCTCGCTCACCTACGCCCCCTCCCAGATACCGGCCGGCCAGGACGCGCGCCGCCTGCGCCTGGCCCGCTACGACCCGGCCAGCGGCCTGTGGCAGCTCGTCCCTTCGGCGGTGGACGCCAAGCAGAACCTGCTCACCGCCAGCCTCGACCACTTCTCCCTCTTCGCCCCCTTCTTCACGACCGCGGGGACCTCTCCCGACCAGGTCCTCATCTACCCGAACCCGTGGGAGGTGAACGCCGGCAACGAGTTCTCCGCCCAGGCGATGACCTTCGCGTCCCTCCCCAGCGGGGCGAACGTCCAAGTGCTCACGATGGCCGGGGAGCCGGTCTGGGAGGCGGTGGCCGGCCCCTCGGGCGTCCTCACCTGGGACGGCCTCAACCGCTTCGGCCATAAGGCCGGCTCGGCGACCTACTACGTCGTCATCAAGTCCGGGGGCCGCGCGGTCACGCGCCGGGCGGTGCTCATCCGATGACGAGGGCCCTGCTCGCCGTCCTGCTCGCGCTGGCCCCGCCCGCCCGGGCGGCTTTGGTCAGCGACGTGGGCGGCTCTTCCGGCCAGTTCCTCCAGCTCGGCGCCGGCGCGCGCGCCCTGGGCCTGGGCGAGGCCATGGTGGCCGCCGCCGAGGGCCCCGACGCCCTGTACTGGAACCCCGCCGGCCTCTCGCGCATGCGCCGCCCCGAGATGACCTACTCGCGCTCCCAGCTGCCGGACTCGGTGTCGCACGACTTCGCCGCGGCCTCCGTGCCCGTGCGCTGGCTGCGCGGCACGCTCGGCGTGGGCCTCACCCGCCTGGCCCAGGGCTCCATCGCCCGCACCGACAACCTCGGCCGCTCCCGCGGGGACTTCGCGCCGCACTCCGAGGCCTTCTCCATCGGCTACTCGCACTCCTTCATCTCGGCCGACCATGCCACCCTCGCGCGCGAGTACTTCCGCGAGACCTGGAACCTCCCCGGCTCGATGCGCCCGCTGAAGGACGAGGAGGAGCCGTGGACGGGCGCCATCGCCCTGGGCTTCGCCTTCAAGGGCGTCTCGGAGACCTTGGGCGACCGCCGCTCGAGCACCTTCGCCGTGGACGTCGGCGGCAGCTTCCGCCCGCACGAGATGGGCGCCTTGGTCGTGGCCGCCGCGGCCCGCAACGTCGGCGGCCGCCAGAAGTTCGTCTCCGAGTCCTCCGCTCTCCCGGCCGAGGCGGCCGTAGGCGCGTCCTACGACTACCGCCCCGAGCGCGAGAGCGACGAGGAGCCGTGGCGCCTCGTCCCCGCCGTGGAGGCCGTCGCGCCGATGTATGGGGCCCCCTTCGGCAAGGTCGGCCTGGAGTTCGAGAAGCCCTTCGGGCGCGAGGCGTCGGGCTCCCTGCGCGTCGGCTACAACACCCGCCCCGCGCCCGCTCTGGGCTTCGTCTCCGGCCTGGCGGCGGGCGTCGGCTGCAAGGTGGGCCGCTTCAGCTTCGACTTCGGCTTCTCGCCCATGGGCGACCTGGGCACCGTGATGCGCATCGGCACCGGATGGAGGTTCTGATGAAGAACGAACGTCTGTGGCGCGGCGGCGGCGCGGGCCGCCGCGCCGTGGCGATCGGATTCCTGCTTGCCCCCGCGACGCTGGTCATGACCATCGCGGGCATCGCGCTGACGGTCGGCGCGAGCCTCGAGTTCGATCAAGGCGTCATCGTGTTGTTCACCCTGCGTACGTCGGTCGCGGTGTCGTACATCCTGTGCGGCGTCTACGGGCTGCCCGTATTCTACGGACTGGCCCGCTGCGGCCGCGCGGGGCTGGTCCCCCTGATCCTCGCGGGAACGCTCCCAGGACTCGCGTTCTGGACGATGGTCGCCGTGCGCACGTCGGGCCTGAGCGCCTTCATCGTCATGGCCGCCGGCGCCGCCGCCGCCTGCGGCGCCCTCGTGGCCGCCGTCTTCTGGCTCGTCGTCCGCAGTCTAGAACGCCGCTGACTCATCGGGCCGCTGATGAGCGGCCCTGGAGTGTATACATAGTGCGGCCGGCCACACTATGTACACAGCGGACTCAACGAACGGCTCGAAAACCGAGTTAGGGGACAGTCCCCCTTCTCAGTTCTTCGGGAGGAGCTTGGAGCGGGTCTTGCCGCCGGCTTTGAGGCGGGCCAGCGCTTCGTCGGCGTAGACGCGCACGCGCGGGTTGCCGGTCTCCTTCTTGGTCTTCTCCAGCGCCGGGATGGCGCGCTCGTCGCCGGCCCCCCCCAAAGCCGCGATGACGACCATGGAGATGCGCTCGTCGTGCTCGGGCAGGAGCTTGATGAGGGCGGGCACGGCCTCGCGCGAGGCCCCGGCGTAGCCCGAGAGGGCGCGGACGGCCGCGATGCGGGCGCCGAAGCGGTAGGGCGGCTGGGACAGCTTGGCCAGCTGCGCGACCACCTTCGGGTCGCGGGAGGCGGCCAAGGCCGACACGGCCGCGGCGGCCACGCCGTCGCGGTAGGTCTTGGCCTTGAGGTTCTTGACGATGACGCCGCGGTGGCGGGTCCCGCCGAGCTGTCCCAGGGCGCGCGTGGCTTCCGCGCGCACCAGCAGGCTCTTGTCGGCCCGCGCCAGCGGCGCGATGACGCGCGCGTCGGCGGCGTCGCCGCGGCGGCCCAGGGCCTCCACGACGGCGCGGCGCACCTTGGGGTGCTTGACGGTCTTGAGGAGGCCGCGCAGGGCCTTCAGGGCCTCGTCGCCGTTGACGGCCGCCAGCGCGTCGACCATCTCGGCGGCGGCGCCCCAGTACTTCTCGCGCTTGATGGCGGCCGTCAGCGCGGCGACGGCTTTCTCCCCGCCCCAGCGGCCGACGGAGGCCGCGGCCAGCGCGCGGTGCACGGCCTTGGGCGCCTTGGCGAGCTGGTGGAACCACATGGCGAGGGGCTTGGAGAAGTCCGACTTGAAGAGCACCTCGTAGCCGGGGTCGAAGGTGACGTCGAGCGGCTCCCCGGGCAAGGTCCAGACGAAGCGGTGCTCCTTGGAGTCGACGGTCTCGGTGAAGTCCTTGGTCCAGCCGCGGCCGGTGATGCGGACCTTCCCCTTGAAGCGGAAGGCCGGGTTCTTCTCAGAAACGTCCTGCGTCTGCATGAGCCACAGCTCGCCCTTGCGGGTCTTGGGGTCGTAGGCCCAGCGCAGCTTCAGGCTGGGGTAGCCGGCGCGGAACACCCACTGGTCGAGGAAGGAGGTCACGTCGCGGCCGGTGGCCTCCTCGATGGCGCGCGCGAACTGGGTGGTGTCGACGGCCTTGTCGCGGTGCTTGGTGAGCCAATGGCCCACGGCCTTCCACCAGAGCTCGTCGCCGAGCTCGGCGTGCAGCATCCGCAGGACCCAGCCGCCTTTTTCGTATAGATGCCTGTCGAAGATGGTCCAGGGGTCCTTGTAGAGGCGGGTCACGATGGCGCGGCGGTAGCGGCGCGCGTCCTCGTCGAAGTAGGAGCGGGCCATGGCCAGCAGCTCGAAGTCGGCGTCGTCCTGGCCCCGGTCGTCCTGCAGGAAGACGACTTCCATGTAGGTG
>CAZTZW010000103.1:0-8174 GCA_964618085.1 uncultured Elusimicrobia bacterium | reverse complement strand
CGGCGCCGCGCCCCGCGCGGTCCGTCCGGAGCCCGCGGCCCTGCTCGACGCCGCGCTGGCCGAGCCCGCGACCGGCTACGCCGCGCGCGTGCGCGTCCAGTTCTTCGCGAGCGGCGGCAAGCCTCAGGCGCAGACCCGCGCGGTCGTCTGGGCGGGCCCCGGGCGCGAGCGCGTCGACGTCTACGCCAAGCGCAAGACGCCCTCCATGACCCGCGTCCACGACGGCGGCGAGGAGACCTTGCTCGTGCCCGCGATGAAGCGCGCCTGGCGCGGCCCGCGGGCCGCGCCGGACCCCGCGGCCGCTCGGCGCCACCGCGACCGCCTCCACGCTCTCTACGACCTATCGGTGTCCACGGGCGGCCAGGTCGCCAAGCGGCCGACCTGGCGCCTGGACCTGCGCTCGAAGGCCGACGGCAAGGTGCGCCGCACGCTCTGGGTGGACCGCGCCACCTCGTTCCCGCTCAAGCGCGAGGACTATCGTCCGGACGGTTCATTGCGGCTGCGCGAGCGGACCATGCGCTGGGAGCCGGGAGCCGTGAGAGTCCTTCCGGTCGACGTGCCCGCGCAGGCGAAGGTCACCGGCCGCGGCGAGACGTTCACCGGCTGCACGACCGAGCGGCCGTGCTCCGCGCCCGGGTTGAGCGCCGCGCGGCCGGCCTGGCTTCCCGAGGGCTACATGCTCTTCGACGTGTTCGGCTCGACGCGGCCGTCCTTGGTGACGTCGTACATGGACGGCCGCACGTCCCTGAGCTTCATCGTCGTTCCGGCCGGCAAGGGCGTCTTCGCCGGACGCCCCTACGCGAGCGTCGCGCTCAAGGACGGTCGGGCGGACCTGACCTGGGACGAGAACGGAGCCTGCCTGTCCTCGCGCGGACGCGAGCGCGACCTCGTCTTCTGCGGCGACCTGGCCGAGGACGAGCTGGCGCGGGTCGTGGACTCCCTGGAGCCCGCGCGATGACGGACGAGCGCCCGCGCGAGAAGCTGGCGCGCCGCGGCGCCGCCGCCCTCTCCGACGCTGAGTTGGTGGCCCTGCTTCTCCGTACGGGGACGCCTGGACGCCCCGCCTTGACCGTGGCCGAGGACCTGCTGCGCGAGTGTCCCGAGGGGCCGGGCGCGGGCCGCGGCGCTGTCGGCGGCGGCCGAGCTCGCCCGGCGGCTGAGGGACGAGGACCCGCGTCCCGCCGTGCCCGACGGCCGCGCGGCCGTCGCGCTGTTCCCCGCGGCGCTGCGCGTCGCGAAGAAGGAGCACTTCCACGGCCTTTACCTCGACGCGCGCCGGCGCCTGCTCCACCAGGAGACCATCTCGGTGGGCACGCTCTCGGCGAGCCTCGTGCACCCCCGCGAGGTGTTCGCCCCCGCCCTCGCCTGCTCGGCGGCCGCCGTCATCGTCGGCCACAACCATCCCTCGGGCGACCCCAGCCCTTCCGAGGAGGACCGCGAGGTGACGCGCCGCCTGCGCCGCGCCGGCGACATCCTCGGCCTGCCCCTGCTGGACCACGTCGTGGTGTCGGCGGGACGCTGGTTCAGCTTCCGCGAGCACGGACTGCTATAATCGCGCCGTGAGGGCCCTTCTCGTCGGCGCGGCGCTGCTGCTCTCGGGCTGCGACACCTACCATTACCTCGCGGGCACCCTCCACGAGGACGCGGGCCGGCCGGCGCGCGCCTTGCCGCATTACGAGAAGTTCATCGCGCGCCGCCCCAAGGACCCGCGCTCCTGCGAGATGCGCCTGCGCGCGGCGGAGCTGTACCGGCTCACCTTCGGGCGCTGCGGCGAGGCGCGCGTCCATTACGAGGCGGCGGCGCGGGATTTCGCCTCCATCCCTGTCTGCGCCGAGAGGGCGAAGAACGGCCTGCTCTCCTGCCCCGACTACTTCCCCCTCGACCCGGGCCGCTCCTGGGTGTTCGTCGACAGCGCGTCCAAGGGCCGCGCCATGCGCCAGGAGTGGACGGTGAGCGCGAGCTCCGGCACGGGCGGCGTCATCTCGACCACCCTCTTCGCCGGCAATAAGTCCATCCGCAGCGACCGGGAGACGTACGTGAAGCGGGACTGGGCCGTGTGGCGCGTGGATGGGAAGAACGCGGAAGCGCTGCTGCGCTACCCGTACACGTTGGGTCAGAGTTGGACCGTCATGCGCGGCAAGACCAAGCTCGTCTATGAGGTGGAGGCCGAGGGCCTCACGGTCGCGGTCGCGGCCGGCGAGTTCAAGGACGTCATCAAGGTGCGCGAGACGGACTCGCGCTTCCCCCACACCTGGCGCTACGACTACTACGCGCCCGGCGTCGGCCGCATCAAGACCACTCTCGGCGGCAAGGGTTACGAGAACCCCAACGCCGAACTCTCCCGCTATTCGGGGGAATTGGTAAAATAGAGCCGATGTTTATGAAAGATGCTCATGCGTCGCGGAGCGACGCATGAAGCTCCCCCGCCCCCTGTCGCACTCGTCCATCTCCCTCTACAACGAGTGTCCCCAGAAGTACAAGTTCAAGTACATCGACAAGGTCCCGGAGAAGCCCCGCCATTTCTTCTCCTTCGGCCAGAGCGTGCACACCGCGCTGGAGTTCTTCTACGACGTGAAGGAGCCCAAGGCGCCCTCCTTGGAGGACGTCCTCAAGCACTACCGCGAGAAGTGGGTGTCCGCGGGCTACAAGGACGAGAACCAGGAGACCGAGTACTTCGAGCTGGGGCGCGGCATCATCGCCCGCTTCCACGACAAGCACGCCAAGACCTTCGCCCTCCCCTTCTCCGTCGAGTACCAGTTCGACTTCGAGGTGGACGGCGTGCCGGTGACGGGGCGCATCGACCGCGTCGACAAGCTGCCCGACGGGCGCCTGCACGTGCTCGACTACAAGACCGGCAAGCAGCTGCAGACCGGCCGCATCGACACCGACGCCCAGCTCACGATGTACCAGCTCGCCTGCGAGAAGCAGCTCGGCGTCGAGGTGGCGGAGCTGACCTTCTACCACCTCCCGACGCTCAAGGAGCACAAGGCCTTCCGCCGACCCGCGCCGCTCGTCGACGAGCTCAAGTCCAAGATCGTCCTCACCGCCGAGTCCATCACCAAGGAGCGCTTCGACCCGGCTCCCGGCGAGACCAAGTGCAAGTGGTGCGACTACAAGCCCATCTGCCCCATCTTCAAGGACGTGGGCGTGGGACCCTCCAGCTACGGAGCGCCGGCCGCCACCGCGATGGACGCCCAGCTCGCCGCCCTCGTCGACCGCGCGGGCGAGGCCCGCGCCAAGGCGGAAGCCGCCAAGGCCGAGGCCGACGCGGCCGCCGCCGAGCTCGGCGCGGCCATGAGCAAGCGCGGCTACGTGCGCGCCTTCGGCGCCCGCTTCGAGGCGACGTCCTCTCCCGCCGTGCGCTGGGAGTTCATGGACAAGAAGAAGGTGCTCGACATCATCAAGAAGTCCGGGCACTACGAGAAGGTCCTCGCCCCCTCCGCCCCGCTGGTCAACAAGCTCGTCGAGGACCCCGGGACCGACGGCGACCTGCGCGCCAAGCTATCGGAGTTGGGAGAGCGCGTCGAGTCTTCCGACCTGAAGTTCAAGCCCCTGTGAAGCCGCTGGTCCTGGCTCTCGACCAAGGTTCCTCCTCCTCGCGGGCCGTCCTGTTCGACCTCGCGGGCAAGGTCGTCGCTTCCGCGGCCAAGCCCCTCAAGACGAGCCGCCCCCAGGCCGGCTGGGCCGACCACCGCCCGGAGGACCTCGTCTCGTCGCTGGAGTGGGCGCTGGACGCCGTCCTGTCGAAAGTCCCGGCGAAGGCCGAGATCCTCTGCGCCGGCCTCGCCGTCCAGCGCTCGACCGTCGTCTTCCTCGACCGCCAGACGCTCAAACCGGTCTCCACCGCGCCGTCTTGGATGGACGGCCGCGCGGCGGCCCTCATCGCCCCCCTCCAGTCGCGCCAGGCCGAAGTGCACGCCAAGACCGGCCTCTATCTCACGCCGTACTACTCGGCGCCGAAGATACGCTGGTACCTCGACCACGACCCGAAGGTGAAGGCCTTGGCCGACTCGGGCCGGCTGCTCGCGGTGCCCGTCTCCTCCTTCGTCGCCTCGCGCCTGGCGGGCGCCGCTCCGGGCGCCGACCCGTCCTGCGCCCAGCGCATGCTCCTCATGGACCTCGACGCTCAGTCTTGGGATAACGGCTTGCTCTCCATGTTCGGCCTCGACGCGGGCATCCTCCCGGCCATCCGTCCCACCGCGGGCGAATGGGGCGTCATCGTCCGCAAAGGCCGCCGCATCCCCCTGCGCGCCTGCGTGGGCGACCAGCAGTCGGCCGCCATCGGCCTGGGCGTGAACCACCCCGGCGGCACCGTCGCCAACTACGGCACCGGCGCCTTCCTCCTGCGCCACACCGGCGCCGACGCGGTCCGCGTGCCCGGCCTGCTCACCTCGGCGGGTCCCTCGACCGCGTGGTCCAAGTCCCACTTTCTGGAAGGCACGGTCCACGCCGCCGGCACTTCGTTCGAGTGGCTGCGCGACAACTTCGGCTTCATGAAGGACCCGACCAAGCTCGACGCCGCCTTCGCCGCCTCCAAGAAGAGAGTGCTGTGCCTGCCCGCCATCGGCGGTCTGGGCGCGCCGCGCTGGGACTACGTCACCAAGACGTCGTGGTTCGGCCTGGACGCCAAGACCGAGAAGCCCGACCTCGTGCGCGGCACCGCCGAGGGCCTGTGCCAGCTCATCGCCGACATCGCCGCCGCCATGACCGGCGCGGGCTTCCCCGTCGAGCGCGCTCTCGTCGCCGGCGGCCTGTCGAAGTCCGCGGCCATGATGGCCTTCCAGTCCGACATCCTGGGCGCGACGCTCGAACGCCGCAAAGAGGTGGAGGCCACCGCTCTCGGCGCCGCCGCTTTGGCCGTGCTCGCCTCCGGCGCCGACGCCTCCAAGATGACCAAGGCCCCCGTGGAGAAGGTCTTCTCCCCCCGCATGCCCGAGCCCGAGCGCGCGAAGCTCCGCGCCGCCTGGGGCCAGTTCGTGGACTCGGCCCAGCGCCTGAGCCGCGCCGTCAGCCTCTAAAACTGTTCACGCCGTCGTCATAGGACGACAACGGCTGCGGCGGCCGTCAGAGGCTATACTGACGCCATGAAGCTGCTACTCGCCGTGTTGGCCGCATCACTCCCGCTCCTGGCCGCCGGCTGCGGCACCGGCGAGAGGATCCCCGCCGACCAGGCGGCGACGCCGACGGGGCCCTGCCGCGACGACGAGGACTTCATCAACGGGCGCTGTCAGCCGCGCATACCCGGGGATCAGCGGCCTCCCGTCCCGCACCTCGAGACGCCGGGCGCCCGCTAGCGGTCAGCGGCGCAGACGCGCCGCGAGCTTCTCGTAGTCGAGGCCGCTGAACCCGGCCAGCTCGAAGTCCGCGAGAGAGAGGTCCTGGCCCTTGTTGTGCGGCGTGCGGAAAGCCGCGACCTTGTAGCCGGCGCGCTTGGCGGCCAGCACGCCGATGGCGCTGTCCTCGATGGCGAGGCATTCCGCGGTGGGGAGCTGCAGGCGCGCGGCGGCTTCCAGGTAGATGTCGGGGAAGGGCTTGGTCTTGCCGCCCACGTCGTCGGCGGACACGACGGCGTCGAGCAAGGGCGAGAGCGCGTAGCGGTCGACGACCATGTCGATCCAGCGCTGGGGCGAGGAGGACGCGATGGCCGTCTTCACGCCGCGGTGCTTGAGGCCGCGGGCGAGGTCGAGGAAGCCCTCGGCGCAGTCGACGTGCTGCTTGTAGACCTTCTGGGCGACCTGGTCGCAGCGCTCGACGAACTCGTGCTTGGTCATCACGAGATCGAACTCCTTCTCCAGGTGGTGGTAGACGTCCTCCACCCCCATGCCGACGATGCGCTCGTGGTGCGCGTCGCTCCAGCCGGCCACGGCCTCGCGGAAGAACGCGGCCTCGAGGTCCTTCCAGTGGGCCTCGGAGTCGACGATGACGCCGTCCATGTCGAAGACGACCGCCTTCATTCGGGCGTTTCCAGCTGCTGGAACTTGTACAGCGTGGCGTACACGCCGTTCTTGGCGAGGAGCTCGGCGTGCGGGCCCTGCTCCTCGACCTTGCCGTTGCGCAGGACGACGATGCGGTCGGCCTTGGCGACGGTGGAGAGGCGGTGGGCGATCATGACGACGGTGCGGCCGGGGAACAGCCGCTCCATGGCGGTGGCCTCGTCCAGGATGAGCAGGCGCGGGTCCTTGAGCACCGCGCGCGCGATGGCCAGGCGCTGGCGCTGGCCGCCGGAGAGGCCGGTGCCGCGGTCGCCGAGGCGCGTCTCGAGGCCGTCGCGCAGGCCGTTCACGAACTCGAGGGCGTCCGCGGTGGACAGCGCCTTCTCGACGTCCGCGCGGCCCGCCCCTTCCTTGCCGACGGCGACGTTGCCGAGGACGGTGTCGTTGAAGAGGATAGTCTCCTGGCCGACGAGGCCGACGGCGGCGCGCAGGTCGTGCGAGTTCATCTCGCGCAGGTCCACGCCGTCGATGGTGATGCGGCCCTGCTCCGGGTCGAACAGCCGCAGGAGGAGATGGGCGAAGGTCGTCTTGCCGGAGCCGGAAGGGCCCGCCAAGGCGACGACCTCGCCCGGCTTGATGGTCAGGGACACGTCCTTCAAGGCGTACGTCTCCCGGCCGGGGTACTTGAACGAGACGTTCTCGAAGACGATGCCCTGCTTCAGGGGCGGGAACGCTTTCGGCGACGCCGGCTCCCTGACGGTCGGGACCTCGTCGAGGATGGAGAAGATGCGCTCGGCGGCGGCCAGGCCCAGCTGGAGGGTCGAGTTCATCTGGGCGAGGTTCTTGATGGGGCCGTAGGCCATGAAGAAGCAGCCGAGGAAGACCGCGAACTCGGGCGGCGTCATCGTGCCGGCGCCGATGGCGCGGCCGCCGAACCAGACGATGGCGGCCATGATGAGGGAGCCCAGGAACTCCATGAGCGGTCCCGAGAGCGCGGTCGCGCGGAAGTAGCGCATCATCTGGTGGAAGAACTCGTCGTTCTCCGTGCGGAACTTGGCGATGGAGCCCTTCTCGTAGTTGAAGCTCTTCACGACGAGCATGCCCTGCAGGCTCTCCTGGAAGCGGTGGTAGATCTCCCCCATGACCTCGTTGCCGCGGCGTCCCGCCGAGCGCAGCTTGCGGCCGAGCACGCCCAACACGCCGCCGGCCATGGGGATGGCGACGAGCGCGAGCAAGGCGAACTTGGGGTTGGTCCAGACCATGACGGCCAGCACCACGCCGATGGTGAGCGAGTCGCGCACCGCGTACAGCGGCACGAACTGCAGCGCGGACTGCAGATTGTTCATGTCGTTGGTGAGCTTGGCCAGGACCTCGCCGCCCTTGCTCTTCCAGAAGAAGTCCATCGAGAGGGCGTGCAGGTGGGTGAACAGGTCCTCGCGGATCTCCTGCGTGATGCGCTGGCCCAGCCACGACATCAGGTAGCTCTGGGTGTACTGGAAGACGAGCTTGAGGAAGAAGATGAGCGGGATGGCCAGCGCCACGCGCTGGAGCTGCTCGGGCGAGGTGTCGACGAAGAGGCTGTTGGTGACGGGGCCGATGACCTTCACCATGGCCCCGTTGAGGGCGGCCACGACGGTCATCACGAGCGTCGCCTGGAACAGGCGCAGGCGGTGCGGCCGGACGTAGACCCAGAGCCGCCGGAGGGCGGCTTTGTCGCCGGTCACTTCGCGGCGACCGCGGCGAGCGTGGGCAGGGCCTTCGCCATCGCCGCCAGCGCCTTCTCGATGTTCTCCACGGAGTTGGCGTAGGAGAAGCGGAGGTAGCCCTCGCCGAAGGAGCCGAAGGAGGTGCCGGGCAGGCAGGCGACGCCCGCCTCGTTGAGCAGAGCGTCCGACAGGGCCTTGGACTTCATGCCCGTGCCCTTGATGTTGGGGAACACGTAGAAGGCGGCGCTGGGGGTCTTGCACGTCACGCCGGGCAGCGCGTTGAGCCCCTTCACGATGACGTCGCGGCGCTTCTTGAACTCCGCGACCATCGCGGTCACCGAGTCCTGCGGGCCCATGAGGGCCTCCATCGCCGCGATCTGGGCGAAGGACGCGGTGCAGCTGTGGTCGTTGGTGGCGAGCTTGGCCATCGCGTCGATGACCCACTTGGGGCCCACGCCGTAGCCGAGGCGCCAGCCGGTCATCGCCCAGGTCTTGGAGAACCCGTCGAGCAGGATGGTCCGCTCCTTCATCCCGG
>CAZTZW010000102.1:0-8186 GCA_964618085.1 uncultured Elusimicrobia bacterium | reverse complement strand
GAGATGCCGGTCGTGCTCGCGGCCTCGGCGGGCGGGACCTTCATCCACGAGGCCATCGGGCACTCTTTGGAGGTCGACCACGTCCAGGAAGGCACCTCGCCCGCCTACGTGGGCGCGCTGGGCAAGGTCATCGCCCCCGACTTCCTCACCGTCGTCGACGACCCGACCTTGCCCTTCCAGCGCGGCTCCTACGCCTTCGACGACGAGGGCCGCGCCGCCGCGCCCACGACCTTGGTGGAGAACGGCGTGCTCAAGGACTATCTCTACGACGGGGCCTGCGCCCTGCGCGACGGGCGTCCCGGCAACGCGCACGGCCGGCGCGAGTCCTTCGCCTCGCGTCCCATCCCCCGCATGTCGAACCTCTACATCGCCCCGGGCCCGCACGACCCGGCCGAGATCGTGGCGGGGCTTAAAAAAGGCCTGCTCGTCACCCGCATGGGCGGCGGCCAGGTGGACACCGCCACCGGCGAGTTCGTCTTCGAGGTGGACGAGGGCTGGCGCGTCGAGAACGGCGAGGTCAAGCACCTGGTGCGCGACGCCAACCTGCTCGGCGTGGGGCCCGCGGCGCTGAAGTCCATCGACCGCGTCGGCTGGGACATCGGCTGGGGCATCGGCACGTGCGGCAAGGAAGACCAGAACGTGCCCGTCTCCGACGGCCAGCCCACCATCCGCATGCCGAAACTCATCGTAGGAGGCCGTCATGATTGAACTCGCTCTCGTCCTCGCGCTCGGCGCCCACGCCGCGCCCGCGCCGCAGACCCCCGCCCCCACTAAAGCCACGGCCGCCAAGGCCGGGAAGGCCTCGGAGAAGCCCATGGAATGGAAGAACCAGCACGGCGGCCCTCGCGCGCCGAGCCATCAGCTCATCAGCGACGTGAAGGGCTGGGAGGCGCTGTGGCGCGGCCTCGGCAAGGACGCGCCCGCCCTCGACTTCAAGACGCACGCCGCGGTGGCCGTGTTCCTCGGCGAGCGCCCCACCGGAGGCTGGACGGTGGACTTCCGCGAGCCCGTCGTCCGCGACGGCGACCTGCGCGTGGTCTACTCCATCGAGGCGCCCAAAGGCTTCTCCACGCAAGCGTTCACCGCTCCATACGTCGTGCGCGCCTTCGCCAAGCCGGCGACGGGCAAGCTCGTGGTCATGGAGACCAAGTCCGAGTGATGCTCTCCGCGCTCCTGTCCCTGCTGCTCCTGCCCGCCTTCGCGGCGGACGCTCCCTATCTGCCCGACATGGCGCCGCCCAAGGCCTCTCCCGGCTGGCAGAAACAAGGCAACTCCCTCCTGCTCTACGACGAGCAGGGCGGCCTCATCCAGGAGCACGGCCTGCTCGCCACCGAGGAGAGCGCCGGCTCCAAGCTCGTCACGCACACCATCACGGCGGGGGCCTGCGCCAACGGGCGCGCGGCCTGGCTGCTCGACCGGCGCGTCGGCTGGAACTTCGCCAAGACGAAGATGCTGGACTCGCGCCGGCGCTTGTCGGTGTTCGGCGCCTCCGGCGCGGAGCTGTGGAGCGACAACGAGGCCGACGCGCCCGAGCAGGGCGAGCCCGTCGCTTTGGCCGACGACGGCAAGACGGCGCTCTACGCCCGGCGCGACATCGTGACCGGGTCGTGGTCCTTGGTCGCCCGCGACTGGGCCGGGAACAACGTGATGGTGGTGGGCCCGTTCCCGCGGCTGATGTCGCTGGCGCTGACGCCCAACGGGCGCTTCGTGATGGCGCGCTGGGCCGTCCCCGACAAGAGCGCGACGCACACCTTCCTCGACCTGAAGAACCGCTCGCGCAAGGACGTCGCCTCCTCCGAGCTGACCTTGGGCCTGGCGCGCGTCGACGACGACGGCGTCGTGCGCTCGGGGCGGCGCGTGGTCTTCGAGCTCGCGACGTCCACGGAGACCGCGAAGTGAGGGCGCTGCTCCTGCTCCTGCTGGCGCTGCCGGCCGCCGCCGACGACTTCGGCCAGGCGCCCGAGCAGGTCTACGGCCAAGCGGCCGGCGCGGGCAGCTCCGAGCAGGTCGAGGAGATGCGCAAGCTGCTGGAACAGGACCCCTCCGTGCGCCAGGCCCTGCTCGAGCGCATCATGCGCTCCCGCCTCGGCGACCGCTTCAGCGCCGAGACGGACCTGGGCAAGCGGCGCGAGGAGCTCGCCAACTGGATCGTCGCCGACCCGCAGTCCGCCGCCCAGGTCGCCGTCGGCCTGGCGAGCGACGACGCGCGCGGCAGCCACGAGTACGAGAACACCCTCCTGCGCACCGTCCACAAGCGCCTCTCGAAGAACCCCGGCTCGCGCAAAGGCGTGCTCGGACGCCTCAAGAAGGCCAGCGACGAGTCGCGCCTCATGAACAAAGAGGACAACGAGGACATGGCCAACGAGGAGAAGCAGGAGATCCTCAAGACCATGTTCGAAGGCGAGGGAACCCAAAGCGGCCGCGTCCTCGAGATGGAGAAGGACGGCACCGCCAAGGCGCCGGAAGCCGCGGCCACGGCCGCGCTGGCGGACTCCTACTACGACCGGCTCTCGGCGGGCAACCTGCGCGGCTACTCGCCCCAGCTTCTGGCCATGCAGAGCGCGCTCAACCAGCGCCGCCCCCCCGGCGCTCCCCAGCTCATCGAGACCGGCAAGCTCGACCACCTGACCTTGTCGTATCCCGGCTTCGGGATGAAGTTCGACCTGGACAACCTCGAGAAGCGCCTGCGCCGCGAGCGGATGTTCGAGCTGGCCCGCCTCGCCGGCGTCACGCTCAGCGAGCGCGACCTCGCCGACCCGGACCTGGAGGCCAAGCTGCTGGCGAAAGCCGGCGGCGCGGCGAAGCTCAAGGCCCGCCTGGCGCGCCGGGCCGCGGTGCTCGCGAAGGCGCGCGCCGCGCACGCCGCCTTCATGGCCCACGCCGAGCTCGCGCGCGACCCGAACAACATCTCGCGCCGGCTGCTGCAGGAGCTGGGCCGCCTCCAGCGCGACGGCGCGCGCTGGATCGCCGCCGCGGCTTTGGAAGAAGAACTTTCACGTGTAGAGAACGAAGAAGGCTTCATGACGCCCGAGCTCATCGCCGCCATCGAGGCCGTGCCCGTCCCTCCCGACGCCATCGCCGCCTACAAGCGGCGCGGCGAGAGCTACCAGAAGCGCCTCAAGGTCCTCAAGGAAAACGCGACGCAGGCGCTGGCCATCCTCGAGACCGACGCCTGGGAGGCGCAGGCCGCCAAGGTGGAGAAGCTCGTCGCCGAGAACGGCGCGCTGCGCCGCGCCCTGTCCCAGGACGTGGCCGACTACACCAAGGTCCCCTTCCGCATCGGCGAGTCGCGCAAGGTCCAGGCCCGCTGGCGCGTCTACGCCGAGGACCTGGCCATCCGTTGGGTGCCGCGCACCGAGTTCGCCCGCGTCGCCGCGACCCGCCGCGGCCGCTTCGCCCGCTACCGCGACGTCTTCCTGAAGATCGCCTCAGGCGACCTCGCCAACGCCCGCCAAGCCGTCGCCGCCGCCGAAGCGCGCTAGCTCTTCTTCGACGCGGACGGCACGAGGGCTCGGATGCGGGGCAGGGCGTCCTCGCAGGCGCGCTCGCCGGCGGCGATGATCTCCTTTGCCCGGTGCAGCTCGGTCCAGGAGAAGCCTTTGAGGTCGGGGAACAAGGTCACGTGCGCCATCTCGAGGCGCGACTGCGAGACCTCGTACTCCATCGTGTAGATCATCTGGAAGAAGACCTCGAGCACGTTGGGCGCGCGGAAGGCCTTGGGCAGGATTGGCGCGGCGGCCTGCTTGAGCTCGGCGAGCGACATCGGCATGCTGAGCAGGCGGTCGCGGCGGTGCTCGGTGACGCTGGACTTGCGCTCCCCGGCGGGGACGGTGAGGTTGACGGCGATGAGCACGTCGGCGCCCATGTCGGCGGCCAGGCGCGTGGGGACGGGATTGACCAGGCCGCCGTCGACGAGCCAGCGGCCGTTGAGCTGGATGGGCTCGAAGATGATGGGCAGTCCGCAGGAGGCGCGCACCGCCTCGGCGACGCGGCCGCTCTTGAGCACGACCTCCTCGCCGGTCTCGATGTCGGCGGCCACGCAGGCGAAGGGGATCTCGAGGTCGGAGAACTCGCGCGAGCCGAGGTAAGAGCGGATGAAGCGCAGCAAGGTCTCGCCGGCGAAGAGCCCCGAGCGCGGCACGGTCATATCCCAGAACAGGTTCTCCATCACCCAGGCCTTGTCGATGCGCACGGCCAGGTCCTCGATGGTCTCGGGCTCGTAGCCGGCGGCGTAACAGGCCGCGATGAGCGAGCCCATCGAGGTGCCGGCGATGACGTCGACGGGGATGCCCTCGCGCTTGAGCACCTTGAGCACCCCGATGGTGGCGTGGCCCAGCGCCGCCCCGGTGCCCAGCGCCAGCCCCACGCGCACGCCGCCCAGGCGGCGGGCCAGGCGCGCGAGCGCGGCGCCGGCCTTGGGCTCCTCGGCGAAGGCGGCGTCGAGCTGGCCCTGCTTCTCGTACGCCGCGACGACGGCCTCGTCCCACGGGACCATGACGCGGTCGGCGCCGACGAGCAAGGGCGCGTCCTCGGGCTCGAGGTCGCCGACCCAGACGCGCAGGACGCGGCGCGGGTCGCCCACCAGGGGCGGCACCTCGGCCTCCATCTGGCGGAATTGCGGCCGCATCCCGTCGCAGCCGGCCATCAGGACGCGGTCGGCCTCCATGATGGCCGAGCGCTCCACGTCGCCGCGGCCGCCGCCGCCCAGGCACACCAAGGCCATGTCGCGGCTGTCGCGCAAAGCGTTGAGGAACAGGTACAGCGAGCCGTACAGGCGGCCGCCGAGCGTCGCGGGAGCCACCGACAGCACCGCCAGGCCTGAAGGGTGCTCCTGGGAGAGGGCCAGGACCGCGCCCGGCTCGCGCAGGTTGACGGCGCGCACCTCGGCCTCGCCCGCCACCTTGGGCTTGAGGCCCAGCGCGCGCGCGACGGCGCCGGGCTCGGACGCGAGGTCCACGAGGAGGACCTTGCGTCCGGTCTGGCGCGTCAGCTCCAGGCCCAGACGGGCGGCGGCCAAGGCGCGCTCGGCCGCGGGCAAAGCCGGGTCCAGGACGACCAGGCGCGCCTCGTCGGGCGCGGGCTTGGGCCGGGCGCCCACGTTGGAATCGATGAGGCGCAGGGCGAGCGTGCGCGACAGGTGCAGTAGGATGGTCGGGTGCTCGCGGAGGATCTCCTCGAACTCCTTGCGCTGGAGCTTGAGCAGGTCGGTGGTCGCGTCCACGCGGACGGTGGAGGAGCGCGACGCGCCCGTGAGCAGGCCGGTCTCACCGACGGCGTCGCCTCGGCCGAGGTAGGCGACCAGGTGCTCGCGCCCGTCGGACTCGCGGTAGCGGCGCGCGTGGCCGGAGACGATGAGGTACAGGGCGTCGGACTCCTCGCCTTGCTTGAAGAGGGTGGCGCCTTTAGGCAGCGACAGCGGCTGGAGGCGGGAGGCGATGCGGCCGAGGTCCTCGGAGGAAAGCGCCGAGAACAGGGGGATACGTTTAAGGAAAGGCTCCCAACTCGGGATTTCTTCGGGCTTCATCCGCGGCTCCGCCGCGCATGAATATCCTTTATAGACACACCGGAACTATAGCGGGCCTTTCGCGTTTCAGCCAGCCCCGAGGCGCTCAATCTAGTACAATCTCTTGTAGACGGCGCAGGCGAGCAGTCCGATGACGGTCTTCGAGTCCTGGATGTCCCCCCGCCGCACCAAATCGATGGCTTTCTTGAAGGGCAAAGTCACGCATTCCAGGAACTCGTCGTCGTCGGTGCGGGCCTTCCCCGGCACCAGCCCTTCGGCGAGATAGAGATGCAGCACTTCATTCGCGAAGGCGGGCGTCGGCCAGTAATCGATGAGCGGCTTGATGCGCTTGGCGGTGTATCCGGTCTCCTCGGCCAACTCCCGTTTGACGCAGGGCAGCGGCTTCTCCCCTTTGTCGAGCTTTCCGGCGGGGAGCTCCAAGGTCACCTTGCGCACGGGGTGGCGGTACTGGCGGACCATGACCACCTTGTTGCCGGGCAGCAGCGGCACCACGCCGACGGCGCCCGGATGGTCCATGAACTCGCGGGTGGCGAGCTTGCCGTTGGGCAGGCGGATGGTGTCCACGCGGAAGGTCACGGCGTTGCCGGCGTGGACCACCTTGGACTTCACGAACTGCTCGATCAAGCCCTTATCTTTCATAGCGCCGTATCATAGCTGATGAGCAAGCCTGAATTCGTCCACCTGCACAACCACAGCGAATACTCGCTGATGGACGGCGTCATCCGGCTCGCGGACAAGGACGGCAAGCCGTCCCAGGCGCTCAAGGACCTGGCCGCCTCCGGCGCCAAGGGCTTCGCCGTCACCGACCACGGCAACATGTACGGCGCCATCGAGTTCTACTCGAACGCCAAGGCCGTGGGCCTGAAGGCCATCATCGGCTGCGAGATGTACATCTCGAAGGGCACGCGCTTCGACCGCGGTCACAGTCAGAAAGAGAACTGCCACCTGACCGTCCTGGCCAAGAACTTCGAGGGCTATCAGAACCTGATGGAGCTGTGCTCCATCGCCTTCAAAGAGGGCTACTACTACGACCCCCGCATCGACAAAGAGGTGCTGGCCAAGCACTCCAAGGGGCTCGTGGTGCTCTCCGGCTGCCTGAAATCCGAGCTCAACCAAGCCATCACCTCCGGCGACCTCGCCAACGCCGAGAAGCTGGTCACCCAGTTCCGCGACTCCCTCGAGCCCGACAGCTACTACCTCGAGATCATGGACCACGGCATCGACAAGCAGAAGCAGGTGACCGCGGCCCTCCTCGAGCTCAACAAGCGCACCGGCATCCCGCTGGTCGCCACCAACGACTGCCATTACTGGAAGCCCGACGACCACGAGGCCCACGACGCGCGCGTCTGCATCGCCACCGGGCGCAAGATCGCCGACGACAACCGCCTCAAGTTCGACAGCCACGAGTTCTACATCAAGTCGCCCGAGCAGATGCATTCCTTGTTCGGGAGCTACGCGCCCACGGCCCTGACGAACACGCTCAAGATCGCCGAGATGTGCAACCTGAAGATCCCCATGGACCAGATGCTCCTCCCGGAGTTCAAGGTCCCCAAGGGGCACACCCAGGACACCTACCTCGAGTACCTGTGCCTCGAAGGCCTCAAGGAGCGCTACCCCGCGGGCATCCGTCCCGACGTGAAGGAGCGGCTGGACTACGAGCTCGGCGTCATCAAGCGCATGGGCTTCTCGGGCTACTTCCTCATCGTCTGGGACTTCATCAAGCACGCGCGCTCCATCGGCGTGCCCGTGGGCCCGGGCCGCGGCTCCGGCGCGGGCGCCATCGTCGCCTACGCGCTGCGCATCACGAACGCCGACCCCATCGAGCACCGCCTGCTCTTCGAGCGCTTCCTGAACCCGGATAGAAAGTCGATGCCCGACCTGGATATCGACTTCGCCGACACCGGCCGCGATAAGATCATCGCCTACGTGCGCGAGAAGTACGGCGCGGACTGCGTGGCGCAGATCATCACCTTCGGCTCGCTCGGCGCCAAGCTGGTCGTCCGGGACGTGGGCCGCGTGCTCGACATGCCGCTGCAGCAGGTCGACGAGATCGCCAAGAAGATCCCGGTCGGCCCGAACGTCCACCTCGCGGAGGCCATGCAGGGCCCCGAGCTGCAGGAGCTGGCCAAGGACGCGCAGGTCAAGAAGCTGCTCGACCTCGCTCTGCGCCTCGAGGGCCTGAAGCGCCACACCGGCGTGCACGCGGCCGGCACCCTCATCACCAAAGAGCCCGTCGTGAAGTACACGCCGTTGGCCAAAGGCGCCAAGTCCGACGTCATCACGACCCAGTACGACGGCGACTACTGCCCCAAGCTCGGCCTGCTCAAGGTCGACTTCCTCGGCCTGCGCACGCTCTCCATCATCGACGGCGCGGTGCAGTTCATCAAGCAGCGCAAGGACCCCAAGTTCGACATCGACCTCGTGGCGATGGACGACCCCAAGACCTACGAGATGCTGCGCACCGCCAAGTCGCTCGCCGTGTTCCAGCTCGACTCCCAAGGCATCCGCGACCTGCTCTTCCGCATCAAGCCCACCGTCTTCGACGACATCGTCTCCCTCATCGCCCTCTTCCGCCCCGGCCCCATGCAGTCCGGCATGCTCGACATGTTCGTCGACCGCAAGCACGGGCTGAGCCCGCAGGCGGCGGGCGACGCCGGCAAGT
>CAZTZW010000101.1:0-8202 GCA_964618085.1 uncultured Elusimicrobia bacterium | reverse complement strand
TCACCACGGAGAGCGACGATCCGGACGGCGAGGTGTTCGCGCTCGCGCGCCGCAACAAGGTCGCCCTCCCCTACGCGGACGTCGCCGCGGTCCGCGCCGCCTACGCCTTCAAGGACCTCCAGTCCTTCCTCGACATCTACTACGCCGGGGCGGCGGTGCTGCGCACCGAGCGGGACTTCTTCGACCTGGCCTGGGCGTACTTCACGCGCGCGGCCGCCGGCGGCGTGCGCCACGCCGAGGTGTTCTTCGACCCGCAGACCCACACGAGCCGCGGCGTGCCCTATCGAGCCGTGCTCGAGGGCTTGAGCGCGGCCATGGACAAGGCCCGCGCGGAGCTCGGCGTGAGCTCCCTGCTCATCCTGTGCTTCCTGCGCCATCTCGACGAGGCCGACGCCCTCGCGGCGCTGGAGGAGGCGCTGCCTTTCCGGGACCGCATCGCGGGCGTGGGGCTGGATTCCTCCGAGAAGGGCCACCCTCCCGCCAAGTTCGCGCGCGTCTTCGCCCGGGCCAAGGCGGCCGGCCTGCGCCTGACCGCTCACGCGGGCGAGGAAGGCCCGCCCGCCTACGTGCGGGAGGCGCTCGACGTGCTGAAGGTCGAGCGCATCGACCACGGCGTGCGCAGCGTCGAGGACGCGGACCTGCTGCGCCGCCTCGCCGCTGAGGACGTCCCGCTGACGGTATGCCCCCTCTCCAACGTCAAGCTGCGGGTGTTCGACCGGCTGGAGGCCCACAACCTCGAGACCTTCCTCGACGCCGGCGTGCGGGTCAGCCTGCATTCCGACGACCCCGCCTACTTCGGCGGCTACGCCGACGACGCCTTCCGCGAGACGCGCCGCGCGCTGTCGCTCGACGATGCGCGGCTCAAGACCCTCGCTCGCAACTCCTTCCTCGGCTCGTGGCTGCCCGAGAAGGAGAAGGCGCGCCGCCTGGCGGAGATCGATGCCTTCTGACCTGCGCCGCGCCCTCGGCTTCGCCCTGCTCCTGGCCGCGGCGGGGACGTCCGTCAAGCTGCTGACCGACCGCCCCTCCCTCTACCGCGACTGGTCGCAGGACGTGTCCGTGCTCGCCGAGAGCGAGCTGCGGGGCGGGGTCCTGCGCATGCGCCGCGTGAGGGACTTCCGCTACGAGTCGACGACGCGCTGGAAAGCGGGCTACTACGACGCGGACTATCCCCTGCGCGAGCTCGAGTCGGTCTGGTTCGGCGTCGAGCCTTTCGGGCGCGTCGGAGCGGCCCACACCTTCGTCAGCTTCTGCTTCAAGGGAGCGCGCTGCTTCGCGGTCTCCGCCGAGACCCGCCGGGTGAAGGGCGACCGCTTCTCGGCCCTGCGCGGACTGCTGAACGCCTTCGAGCTCGTCTACGTCGTGGCCGACGAGCGCGACCTCATCGGGCTGCGCGTCGACCATCGCAAGCACGACGTCTTCCTCTATCCGGTGCGGAGCGACGACACCGGACGCCAGGCGATGCTGCTCGGCATGCTGCGCCGCGCCGGCGAGCTGCGCGAGCGCCCGGAGTTCTACAACACGCTCTGGAACACCTGCACGACCAACATCCTGCGGCACGTCCAGCGCGTCGCCCCGCGCCGGGCGTCCTACTCCTGGCGCGTGCTCCTGCCGGCCTCCTCCGACCGCCTCGCCTACGACGCCGGCCTCCTCGACACCGACCTTCCCTTCGAGCAGGCGCGCGCCCGCTACCGCGTCCCCGCGGGCGGCGGCCCGTCTCCGGACGCTCCCGACTACTCCGCGGCGCTGCGCCGCCGCGCTCCTTAAAAAAGGGACGCCCCCCGCGCCGGCCGACGCAGGGAGCGTCTTACTTCGCCATCGCGACGGCGAACCGCGCCAGCACGGTCGCGCGCCGGATGTCCGGCTTCCGGTCGGCCGTGGCCAGCAAGGCCTTGCAGGCCGCCAGAGCCACGTCCCGGGCGGTGACCGCCCGGACCAGCCGATGCTTCCTCATCCCGACCACCTCCTCCTGCTCCTCGCAGAACCTTGAAAACGGCGCGCCCCCGGGTCTTCACCCGGGGGCGCGCAGGAGCGCAAGACGTGCTTGCGCCTACGCCGGGGCACCCCGGACGGACGGCGTGAGCCGTCCTTGCGGACACGAGAGCTGTTTTCTGTCCATAGCGTTCATGGGTTTCTCCGTCGACAGGGAGTATAGCCGGATCGCGCGCGCCGTCAAGGCCCCCTTGATCGCCGTCAATAGACCGCCGTCAAACTCCTGACCCGGGCCGGGTCAATGCGCCCGGCCGGCTCGGGCCGCTATCATAAGGACATGAAGACCACTCTCGTCTCCCTCCTCCTCCTCGCCTCGACCGCCGCCCACGCGACCGCCGAGAAGCCCGCGATGTCCCAGCTCCTGCGCATGTCCGGCATCGAGTTCGCCCCCGCCATCGCGACCCCCGCCGCCAAGCCCGTGCGCATGACCGGCCCCGGCTCGGTCCAGGCCAGCGGCAACCCGCTCGACGCGGCCACCATCGCCTGCGTCATGGACTTCGAGTACCGCGAGACCGTCTCCCAGCTCATCATCATCCGCGTCTGGAAGGAGCTCAAGGGCACGGCGACCGTCACCTGCAACAACATGGCGCCCATCAAGCTCGCCCTGCACGCCGAGGGCCTCTCGCTCGGTCTGGGCCTGCCCAACCAGAGCCCGTTCCGCTCGACCAACGGCGTCATCGGCGGCGACATCGGCATCCGCCTCCCCACCCTCTTCGTGCCGAAGCAGCTCGAGGGCACCTACCACAACGTCGGCGGCGAGGTGTTCGGCGGCGGCGTGTCCCTCTCCCCTTGGGTCAACAGCGACGGCTCCTTCACCACGACCCTGTACCTGCCCAGCTCCTTCAACGTCAGCGCCGCCATCAACCTGCAGACGCTTACTTTGCGCCTCGCCAAGTAGGCTCAGGACGCGGAAAGCCCCCGCCGGGATAACCCCGGCGGGGGCTTTTTCACGTCCTGTTAAGCTGGTGACGGCCCCCCAGCTTGCTTTCAGCCGACGCGCTTGCAGCGGGAGGCGAGGAGGGCCAAGGAGACGTCGTAGCGGCCGGCCATGTCGAAGTGGCCGAAGCCGTGCTCCTCGTAGGTGTGGCGCACCTTCAGCTTCTTGAGGACGTCCGAGAAGCGGCGCGCGCCGAGGTGCAGGTGGAACTCGTCGCGCGTGCCCGCGTCGAACCACAGCGTCGAGAGCGCCTTGAGGGCCGCGACGCGTTTGGGCGCGGCGGCCACGGGGTCGAACTCGAGCCAGCGGCGCCAGACCGCGGGGTCGAGCTCGCCGGTACGCGGGGCGCAAGGGATGTCGAAACCCAGCTTGGCCTTGGGGTTCGGCGAGTAGCACGAGGCCATCGCGACCATGTTCACGACCTCGTGCGGAAAGGAGCCGCGGTCGCGGGAGGCTTTGAAGGCGGCGACGAACTTCTCGGGCGAGTCGCCGTACTGGCCCAGCGCCGTGACGTACTTCGGGATATCGACCCCATAGCACAGCTCGAAGCCCATGTCGCCGCAGTGGCTGGCCGCGTGACCGAACACGCCGGGGCGGCGCATGACGACCGACATCGCGCCGAACCCGCCGCTGGACTTGCCGAACAGCGCGCGGCCCTCGGGAGCCGGCACGGTCGCGTACTTATGGTCGATGAATCCCACCAGTTCGTCGACGACGTGGTCCTCGTAGCGTCCGGTCGCCGGAGAGTTCACCCACTGCGAGCCGCCGTAGAGCGTGAAGCCGTCGGGCATCACGAGGATGCACTCCGGCGCCTTCTTCTCGGCGATGAGCCGGTCCAGGCGCTCCGGCAGGTTCTCCTTCCAGGGATTGTGGTTGACGACGCCGCGCCCGGTGCCGGTGAAGCCGTGCAGGTAGGTGAGCACGGGGTAGCGGCGAGTGCGCACCGCGCCGTAGGAGGGCGGCAGGTAGACGGGGATCTCGCGGCGGCGCGGGTCGCCGAGCGGGTTGTCCTTCAGGACGAGGCTCGACAGCGTCTCGATCTGCACCTTGCCGTTCATCTCGCCTCCAAAAGGGCGCGCCGCAGGACGCCGCCGGCGCAAGCGAGCAACTTGCGCGCCTCGTCGGCGCTCAGGCGCTGGCGGGCCATCACGACGGCGGTCTTGACGCTGCCGCCGGAGGCGCGCAGCAGCGCCGCCGCCCGGGCCGGGGCCACGCGCCCGAGGTCGGCGATGATGCGCTCGGCGCGCAGGCGCAGCTTGCGGTTGGTGGGCTTGAGGTCCACCATCCAGTGGTCGTGGACCTTCCCGACCTTCACCATCGCGCCGACGGTCAGCGTGTTGAGCACGAGCTTGGCGGCCGTGCCGGACTTCAGGCGCGTGGAGCCGGTGACGACCTCGGGGCCCACGTCGGGGGCGATGACGATGTCCGCCTTCACGCCCTTGGGTCGGCCGTTGGAGGTCACGAGGATGGAGACCGCGCCGCGCCGCCGCGCCTGCTCGAGGGCGGCGAGCACGAAAGGCGTCACGCCGCTGGCGGCCACGCCCACGACGACGTCCCCCCGCTTCACGGCCGCGGCGGCCCGGCGGCCCAGATCGGCGCGGTCCTCGGCGCCCTCCTTGGCCTTGAACATGGAGCCCTTGCCGCCGGCGATGACGGCGCGGATGCGGCGCGGGTCGGTGTTGAAGGTCGGCGGGCACTCGGCCGCCTCGAGCACGGCCAGCCGTCCGCTGGTGCCCGCTCCGAGGAACAGCACCGTCCCGCCCGCGGCGAGCGTCCCCGCGATGGCGTCCACGCCCTTGGCCACGGCGGGCGCGACCTTGGCGACGGCCAGCGGCACGCGGCGGTCCTCGGCGTTGATGAGGCGCACCGCGTCCAAGGTGGTGCGGCGGTCGATGTCGCGCGTGCGAGGGTTGGGCTGTTCCGTCGGGAGCCGCGCGTAGGCGCGCGGGGACAGGAGCGCCATCACTCGTCGCCGAACGCGTCGTCCTCGCCCGCGGCCGGCGCGGGAGCGTCCGACGGCGCGGCGGCCGCGTCCGTCGAGACGGCCGGGGCGTCCTCGGGGCGGATGGGGTCGTCGAGCCAGTAGACCACGCGCTGGGCCAGGTTGCGCTGGGCGCGGAACAGGCGCGTGCCGCGCTCCTGCGGCACGACGAGCAAGGTCACGTTGCGGTCGCCCGCGGCCATCTTCGCGAATTGATAGATGAGCGGGGTCTCCTTGGAGGACTGCTTGTCCGCCTCGGAGTGGACGAGGAGCAGCGGGCGGTTCTTATAGGCGCGTACCGCGTTGATGATGGGGATGTCCTGCCAGGCCAGCCGCGGGGAGAGCACGACGACCAGCGGGACCTTGGCCCGCACGGCCGCGTGCTTGATGGCCAAGCTCCCTCCGACCTCGGCGCCGATGAAGCCGATGGTGTCCTCGGGCACGCCCTGGCCGGTGAGCCAGCCCGCGGCCGCCTCGACGTCGCGGGCCATCTCGGCGTAGTCGTTGGGGCCCTTCGGGATGACGCGCAGCTTTTTCCAGGTGATGGACTCGCCCGAAGGGCTGACGCGGCTCTCGCCGTGCCCGCGCAGGTCCACCGCCAGGTAGCCGTAGCCCGCCCGCGCGAGCGGGACCGCCAGGCGCTTCCAGTCCTCTTTGCGCTGGCCCGTCCCGTGGAGGAGCACGAAGGTGCGCTTGCCCTCCTGGGCGCGGGACCAGGCGGCCTTGAGCGTCCACCCGTCCGCGGTCTTCAGCTCGACGGGCTCGCCCGCGATGACCACGGGCTTCGGCGCGGGCTTGGCCGCCGGCGCCGGGGCGGCGAGAACCGCCGCGGCGAGGAGGGCCGGCAGTACGGACATCATGGCCTTAAGGGACGAGCTCTTCTTTCTTGAACCAGAGCGCGACTTCTTTCGCCGCGTCCGCCGGGTCCGAGGAGGCGTGGATGACGTTCTCGAACTGCTTGGTGACGCTGTTCATGCGCCCGAAGGAGCCGCGGATGGTGCCGGGAGCGGCAGCCTCGGGGTTCGTGGCGCCGGCGACGGCGCGCACGGCCTTGATGGCGTTCTCGCCGCGGTACACCAAGGCGAGGATGCGGCTGTCCTTGATGCCGTGGTAGCCGCCGCGGATGTACTTGATGAGGTCCTCGAAGAACGGCTTGTCGGATAGCGAGGAGTAGTGCTCGCGCGCCAGCTTGTCGGTGACGCAGATCATCTTGGCGCCGACCATCTCGAGGCCGGTCGCGTCGAGGCGGTCGATGGTGAGGCCGGTCAGCTTGCGGTGCGCGCCGTCCGGCTTGATGAGGATGAGGGTTTGTTCGATGGCCATAGTGGCCGGATTCTAGCAAAAGAAAAGGCCCCCGCCCTCCTTAAGAGGACGGGGGCCCGGAGGAAGCGACTAGCTTCCCTTGGCAGAAGCCGCGACCATCTCCGCCACATTGGCGGCGGCGCGCTTGACGCCCGCGGCGTACTTGACCGGGTCCACGACGACGCCCTTGCGGGTGGTGGACATCGCCGTGCCGCGCCCTCCGCCCATCGCCGCGAGCATGGACAGGCCGCCGCTGATGGCGCCGGCGACCTTGTCGCCCTTCGTCGTCTCGTCCTTCACCTCGACGACGGCGCCGGGGACCACGATGGGGTACTTGAGCGCGAACTGAGGGTGCTTCCCGTTGCCCATGCACTCCTTCTTACCGAAGCGCTCCCAGCACTTGAGGGACTCGTTGGTGACGATCTCGACGCGGCCGGTGATGATCACGTCCGTCGTGGCCTTGACCTGGGCCGTGTCCTTCTTCGCGACGGAGGAAAGGAAGCCCTTCTTGTCGCCCTCCACGGCGCCGAAGTTGATCTTCAGGCTGATGTGGACATCGTCGGCCTTCAGTTCGTCCATGAGACGCCCCTTGTGGTTGGCGGGAGTGTTGCCGGCCGCCGCGGCCATGGCCAGCTTTAGGCCTCCGCCGGTGGTCAGGTAATGCATGTCCACCATCTTCTGCCCCTTAGGCATGAAGATCTTGTACTTCTCGCCGCCGGGCGGGTCGAAGGAGACCGGGGACTTGCCGCCCTCGTGGAGCTTCTGGTAATGCGCGTTGGCCTGGATCTCGGCGGCCGGCACGACCTCGAAGCCAGACGACTGGAGTGAAGCCTCAGCGGCGGCGCAGGCCTCTTCGGTCATCGCCTGCAACTGCTCGTCGCTGATGCCGCGCAGGTAGAGGTACATGCTGACCTTCTTGTCCTGCCGGCCCGAGGTCTGGCCGAAGAGGCCCGCGTCGGTCTGGGAGACGCCGCCGGCCATATCGGCGACGACCAGGTTGCACGAGGTCACGGCGACGCGGCCGATCTGACCCTTGTTCTTGGGGTTGGTCACGTTGATGAAGGTCGCGGCCTGAGAGGCCGCGGGCTGGGCGGGGTCGAACTGCGGGGCGGGCTTGGCGCCCATGCCCGCGCAGCCCGTGAGGAACACGGATGACGCGACGACGACGCGGAAGACAGGATGGATCATGGCTTCTCCTTCAGTATATTGTGCGAATGTGACAGATGATATCAGACGGCGGCTCGCCGGGTGAAGTACAATCTCCCCGTGACGTCCGCCCTCGCCGTGCTCCTCCTCGCCGCTTCGGCCTCCGCGGTACCCTTCGTATGCAAGGAAGCCTCCCGCACGCGGCCGCTCATCTTGGTGAAGATAGACCCCTTCCCCACTTACGTCGACCACAGCCGCGGCATCATGGAGATCGACAAGATCTACCCCGTGAAGAAGCCCAAGGGCCTCCTCTCCCAGGGTCTCACGGTCGCCGAGTACCGGCTCCACTACTCCGCGGACCTCGAGGGCGCCTGCGACAAGGGCTGCAAGCAGGCCTGCGCCTGGGTCGGGGCCTTCACCGTGGACCTCACCCCCGTGGCCGTGCGCGTCTTCATCCCCAAGGAGTACCCTGAGGACTCCTGCGAGCACAAGCAGCTCATCGCCCATGAGATGGGGCACGACAAGCACCACCGCCGGCGCCTCGACGACCTGGCGACCCGCATGCGCGCGGCGCTCGCGCGCGCCGAAGCCGAGCCGGACCTGGTCGGCCCCCTCGAGGCGCGCAGCCGCGACGAGGCCTACGAGCTGCTCACCGGCCGCATGGAGCGCGTGATGCGCCCCATCTACGACGCCCACATCGCCGCCATCCGCGACGAGAACGCCCGCCTCGACGGCGTCGACGAATACAAGCGCCTCGGCCGCGCCTGCCGCAACTGGAAGAAGAAGCGCTAAGTAACGTCGGGGTCAGGCACCGATGTTACTTCGGAAGTAACATCCGTGCCTG
>CAZTZW010000100.1:2206-8224 GCA_964618085.1 uncultured Elusimicrobia bacterium | reverse complement strand
GACAGAGCGCGCAGACGGCCTACGACGCCCAGGCCAACGCGGCCGGCACGTTCAAGACCGGCGCCTTCGCCCTCGGGACGTCCTATGCTCACCGTGTGGGCCGCGTCTGGTTCGGCGGCGGCCTGAAGATCCTGCGCCAGACCTTGGCCGACCGCAGCGCGACCGGCGCGGCCGTCGACCTCGGCCTCGTCGCGCCGCAGGCCTCGAACCTGGGCGACGGCCCGCTCGACCTCGGGGTCTCCATCGTCAACCTCGGCCCGCCTCTGAAGCTCGGCGCCACCGCGGACCCTCTGCCCATGCGCGCGCGCGTCGGCGGCAACTGGCGCGTCAACCCGGTCTTCGACGCGGCGCTCGACATCGTCCTACCCGCCGACCAGGCGCCTTTCATCGCCATCGGTTTCGAGGGCCGCCTGCCCGCCTCCCGGCTCGGCTCCTCCAAGGATTGGTCGGCGGCGATGCGCCTGGGCTACGACCAGAGCCACGGCCGCGACGTCGACGGCATCGGCGGCGTCACCGCCGGCTTCGGCATGGACTTCTCCGGCCTGCGCATCGACTACGCCTGGACGCCCTACGGCGACCTGGGCACGGCGAACCGCGTCACCCTCGCCTTCCGCTTCTAACCCTAACAGAAGGGACAGGCACTTTCGTTAGGGGTACCGGCTCTTTACCATGTAGACCGCCTCCGGGGCGCAGTTCAAGCCCCGCGCGAGTTCCGCAAGGCTGATATGTTCCTTTTCGGCGCGTCCGATGAGCATCCGTTTGGCCAAGGTATAGACGGCGCCTCTCCCTCCAGACCGTAATCCATCGACGGAGATGCCAAGGACGGAAGCGGTATCGGCGATCAGCTCGGATACATCCAGACCTTTTGGTCCCCCGTGCATATCTTCCTCGATCCGCGCGAGATGACTCGTCCGGAGTTCTTCCTCCGACCTTCCGCACACGGCGCTGAGTCGAGCAAAGTCGACAGGTCCCGCTTCAGCCCGCATCCAGTGCCCGTAGCTTGACCAGCGCCAGTCTTCGGGCGCGCGCACGAGCTTCGCGCGGACAGGGTTCATGTGGATGTAAGCGATGACGTTCTCGATGTGCGCGTCATCTTCGCATGCCGATGACCAATGACGCGCTTCGAAGAGATGCCCGGTTCGACCATGAAGCAGGTTGTAGCGGACGGCGTGGCGGGTCAGAACGCCATGTATGACCTTATCGAAGGGAGCGTCTTGAGTCGCGATCGCCCAGTGGAAGTGGTTGGGCATCAAACAGTATGCGACGGTCCTGATGCTCGATCCCTGGAGGCATTCCTGCATGGCCGCCAGAAAAAAATCCTTATCCGACTCGGTCAGGAATATCGGCTGGCGATCCACGCCTCGACAGCCGACGTGGAAGATGGCATCCGCTTTGAAGTGTCGGGCTCTTCTGGGCATCCCTTATGTATACGACCAAGGGCCGTCAAAAGTTCCCTACCCCTAACGAAAGTGCCTGTCCCTTCTGTTAGGGGGCTTCGACGCAGGCGGCGACGCCTTGGCCGCCGCCGATGGAGATGGCCGCGACGCCCTTCTTCTTGCCGCGGCGCTTGAGCTCCAGCAGCAAGGTGTGGATGAGGCGCACGCCGGTGGCGCCGAAGGGATGGCCGAGCGCGATGGCGCCGCCGTTCACGTTGAGCTTCTCGTCGGGGATGCCGAGCTCGCGCTGGTCGAGCAGGGTCTGCGCGGCGAAGGTCTCGTTGATCTCCCACAGGTCGACGTCGGCGGGCTTCCAGCCGGCGGCTTCCAGCGCCTTGCGCGCGGCGGGGACGGCCGCGTAGGCCATGCGCTCGGGCGGCAGGCCGATGAGCGCGGTGGACGCCAGCCGCCCCAGGACCGGCCCCTTCACGGCCGACGGAGCCGCGAAGACGAGCGCCGCTCCGCCGTCGACGATGCCGTGGGTGTTGGCGTGGGTGACGGTCTGCGGCCCATCGGTGAACAGGAGTTCGGCGGAGGCGAAGGTCTCGGTCGTCGCGGCGGGCTTGACGGCGTCGTCGTAGGACGCGGCGCCGACCGCGACGATCTCCTCGGCCAGGCGGGCCTTGGCCGCGGCCGCGCGCTGGTGGGAGCGCAGCGCCCAGGCGTCCAGGTCCTCGCGGCTGAGGGCCGCTTCCGCGGCGCGCTCCTCGGCGGTCTTGGCGATGTGCCGGCCGCAGGAGAGGTCGGTGAAGGAGGGCACGAACACATCCTTGCGCAGGCGGCTGGGCGCGTCGGCGCCGACGGCGGCGACCAAGGTCGCGAAGCCGCCGCGCACCGCGTCGGCGGCGGAGTCCACGGCCGCCAGGCCGGTGCCGCAGGCGAGGTTGACCGCGAGGCCGGGCACCTCGGGCGGGCAGCCCGCGCGGTAGGTGACGTAGCGCGCCCCGTAGCAGCCGTGCGGCCCGCTCTGGTACATGTTGCCGAAGGCGACGTACTGCAGCTCCGCGGGCGCGCGGCCGGCGCGGCGCAGGGCCTCGACGAGCGCGGCGGCGCCGAGGTCGAAGGGGTCCTGGTCCTTGAGGGCGCCGCCAGGGCGGCCCTCGCCGGTCTTGCCGTACGCCCAGGCGCAGAACGGCGTGCGCGCGCCGGACAGGATCATCACGTCGACCTTGGGATTCATCGTGACTCCTTGAGCGTCTTGAGCATGCCCGCGTGCACCTTGCCGTTGCTGGCGACGGTCTCTTTGCCAAGAGCCGGGCCGTCCTTCCACGGGCGTCCCGAGAAATCGGTGATCTTTCCCCCCGCTTCTTGAACGAGGAGCCAGCCCGCGGCCACGTCCCAGGGGCTCAGGCCCGACTCCCAGAACCCGTCGGCGCGCCCCGCCGCGACCCAGGCCATGTCGAGAGCCGCCGAGCCTGAGCGCCTCACGCCGTGGCTCGTCTGGAGGAAGGCTTTGAAGCGGGCCAGGTGCCGGTCCAGGTTCTCGGCGCGGCCGTAGATGGGGAAGCCGGTGATGAGGAGGCTGTCCTGCACGCGCTTGACCGCCGAGACGCGCAGGCGGCGGCCGTTCATGACCGCTCCGCGGCCGCGCTCGGCCATGAACAGCTCCTTTCGCGACGGGTCGTAGACCCCGCCGAGCACGGGGACGCCGCGGCTCAGCACGCCGATGGAGACGGTGGAGGCGGGATAGCCGTGCGCGTAGTTGGTGGTGCCGTCGACCGGGTCGATGACCCAGCGGAAAGGGGAGCCGGAGAGGCGCACTTCGTCTTCTTCTGCCTGGTAGTCGTCGGTGGGAAGCGCCCGGCGGATGACGTCGAGGATGACGCGCTGGCTCTCGATGTCGGCGGCGGTGACGAGGTCGGCGGGCCGCTTCTGTCGGTATCCCACTTTCCCGAATTTCGCGGTAAGCACCCGCCCCGCGGCGAGCAGCGCCTTCTCTAAGACGCGGCGTCGGTTCATCGCAGCGCCCTCTCGCAAGCCGCGGCCAGGCTCTCGGGGTCGGGGCGTTCCGCCACGGCGACGGACGTCACGCCGTTCGCGCGCAGCGTATCCGCGGTGGTCGGGCCGATGGCCACGGCGCGGACCCGCCGAAGGCGGTCTTTCCCTAGTACTTTCCGCGCCGCCTCGACCGCGGAGCCGGAGGCGAACGTCACGCAGGCCTCGCCGTCCTTGGTCGCTGCCTTCAAGGCCGCCGTCCCCGCGGGGTCGGCCGTCGTCCGGTAGGCCGTCGCCAGGGTGAGCCTCACCCCCGCCCGGCGCAGGAGCCGGGGCAGCTCCGGCCGTCCCTTCTCGGCCCGCGGGAGCAGGACGGTCGCTCCCCGGGCCAGGCAGAAGGCCCGGCCCAGACCCTTGCCGGTCCCCTCCTCCGGGATGAGGTCGGCCTTCCAGCCCCGCCCGGCCAAGGCCGCGGCCGTGGCCGGGCCCACCGCTCCCACGACGTGCGGACGGGCGGGCGCGCGCCCCAGCACCGAGCGGGCGCGGGCGAAGAAGGCGTCCACGGCGGTGACGCTGGCGAAAGCGACGGCATCGAAATCCTTCAAGCGTTTCAAGGATTTATCGAGGACGGCCCAGGAGCGCGGCGGCACGGTGCGGATGAGGGGCGCGAAGACGGGCTTCAGCCCACGGGCGCGCAGGGCCTTCGCTAAGGAGAGGGACCGCCCCCGGGGACGGGTCAGGACGACGGCCGGCCGCGCGGATCTCGACACCCCGGGAGTATACGAAACGCGGGGTCTCCCCCGCATTTGACAACCCCCCCGCCCCGTGCGATAATAGCCCCAGGTACCCCCATGGGCTGGTTCCAGAAGAAATCCCCCGCGACGACCCCCGAGACGGCCAAGACCGCTCCCGGCGGCCGCGCGGCCAAAGGCTTCAAGATCGGGCCTTTGCTGGCCGAGGACGTCGTCCTGTTCCCCGGCGAGGGCATGGACAAGAACGCGGTGCTCGACCGCCTGGCCTCGGCCGTGTGCCGGAAGGCCGGGATGGCCGACCACCTCCCCTATCTCGCCAAGGTCCTCGAGCGCGAGCAGGGCATCTCGACGACCTTGGACACCGGTCTGAGCCTGCCGCACGCGCGTCTCGACGGCATCCCCTCCATCATGGCCGGCATGGCCGTGCTCAAGAAGCCCGTGCCCGACCCCAAGCAGACCGACCTGAGCATCCGGGTCATGTTCCTCTTCTTCTCGCCCAACAAGACCGAGGCCTTCCCCCTCCACCTCCAGCTGCTGCGGGGCGTCTCCTCTCTGTTCCAGCCGGCGGTCATCGACCAGCTCGCCGCCGCGCCGTCGCCCGCCGCCGCCCTCGAGCTGGTCCGCAAGCTTGAAGCCTGAGCGCTCCCCGCGCCGGGTGACCGACGTCGTCGTGCTCACCACGGCGATGCTGACCTTCATCTCCTTCTGGCGCGCCGCCGCCATCGTGCTGTGCGACATGGCGTCCACCGCCTGGTACATCGGCGGCATCGTGGAGAAGGCCATCGGCCCCGCGGCGCCCTGGTACATCGCGGTCGTGATGCTCTTCTCGGCGCCCGTGCTCGGCCTCTACGTCGAGGCCTCGAGCATGTTCGTGCGCGGCGGCGTGTACAAGGTCGTGCGCGAGTCTATGGGCGGCACCATGGCCAAGCTCTCCGTCTCGGCCCTGATGTTCGACTACGTGCTCACGGGCGCCATCTCGTCGGTCTCCGCCGGCCAATACCTCGCGGGCCTGGTCAACTCCGCCTTCCCCTACCTCCATATCAACTGGCAGGTCGAGCCCAAGGCCTTCTCCGTGGTCTTCGGCGTGCTCGTCGTGCTCTACTTCTGGCGCCAGAACATCCGCGGCATCGAGGAGTCCTCCGACAAGGCGCTGAAGATCATGTCCTTGGTCTCGGTGATGGCCGTCATCCTCTTCGCCTGGTCGGCCTATACCATCGCGCAGCACGGCTTCCATTGGCCTTCCTTCGAGACCCGCTTCACCGAGGAGTCCCTCGGCTGGCTTCACGGCGACGAGTGGGCGACGCACGTCGGACGCATCGGCGTGCTCATCGCGCTGGGCCACGCCTTCCTCGGGATGTCGGGCCTGGAGACTTTGGCCCAGGTGTACCGCGAGATGGAGGCGCCCAAGCTCGCCAACCTGAAGAAGTCGGCCGTCATCATCTTCCTCTTCGCCATCCTGCTCACGGCGACGATGTCCTTCCTGGCGGTCGGCATCATCCCCGAGGGCGACCGCGCCAAGTACGTCGACAATCTCCTCTCCGGGCTGGCCATGTCGCTCCATGGCCCGCACTGGGCGCAGCTCGCCGTGCAGGCGTTCGTCGTCGTGGTGGGCGTGCTCATCCTGTCGGGCGCGGTGAACACGTCCATCATGGGATCCAACGGCGTGCTCAACCGCCTCGCGGAAGACGGCATCATGCCCGACTGGCTGCGTTGGCTGCACCCGCGCTTCGGCACCACGCACCGCATGATCAACCTCGTCGTCGTCCTCCAGTGCGTCACCATCGTGCTCTGCGGCGGCGACGTGTACCTGCTGGGCGAGGCCTACGCCTTCGGCGTCATCTGGAGCTTTGTGTTCAAGTCCGCGGCCATCACGGTGCTGCGCTTCAAGCAGCCCG
>CAZTZW010000100.1:0-2196 GCA_964618085.1 uncultured Elusimicrobia bacterium | reverse complement strand
CATCTTCGCCGCCCTGCTGACCATCGCGCTCGTCAACCTCGTCACCAAGTCCATCGCCACCGTCTCCGGCGTGGTGTTCACGGCGGCGTTCTTCGCGCTGTTCACCTTGTCGGAGAAGCTCAACGCGCGCAAGCACCGGGCCGGCGAGCACCGCGAGAAGCTGAACCTGCGCGACGCCGACGACCTCAAGGGCGTGCTCTCCGAGTTCGACAAGCCCAACCGCGTCCTCGTCGCGGTGCGCGACCCCAACGGCTTGATGCCCCTGCAGAAGGCGCTGGAGACCCACGACCCCGACGCGACCGACATCGTCGTCTTCCACACCAAGATCCTCAAGGGCTTGGGCATCGCGGACGCCGACGTGTCGCTCGGCCCCGACGAGGAGCTGCTCTTCACGCGCGTCGTGGCCATGGCCGAGAAGCACGGCAAGACGGTCACCCCGCTGCTCGTCATCTCCAACGAGCCCTTCTACGCCATCGTCCAGGCCGCGCACGCCGTCGGCGCCTCCGAGGTCATCATGGGCGTGACCCAGCGCGTCAACGTCGAGGTCCAGCTCGAGCGCATGGCCATGACCTGGGGCGCGCTCGCGGGCGCGGGCGCCAAGCCGGTCAAATTCAAGCTGGTCGGTCCGGGCAAGGACCTGACCATGGAGCTCTGAGGACCGCCCTTATGCCTGTCTTGAGAATCACCAAACACGGCGAGAAAGTCCTCAAGACCGCCTGCCCCCCCGTCGACTACGCGGAGCTGGCGCCGAAGCTGCCCGACCTGCTCAAGGACATGTGGGCCACCAGGCGCGCCGCGCGCGGCGTGGGCCTGGCCGCCCCGCAGATCGGGCTGACTCTGCGCGTCGCCATCATCGACGTCAAGCCGGACGGCAAGAGCGACCCGCTCGTGCTCATCAACCCCGAGATACTCTCGCAGGAGGGCCTGCTCAAGGACGAGGAGGGCTGCCTGTCGGTGCCCGGCGTGTACTCCAAGCTCCAGCGCTTCGCCAAGGTCCGCGTGCGCGCGCTGGGCGAGGACGGCAAGCCCTGGGAGCGCACCGGCGAGGGCCTGCTCGCGCGCGCCTTCCAGCACGAGATCGACCACCTCGACGGCAAGCTGTACGTCGACCGCCTCCCCTTCGAGGAGCGCCTGCGCGTCCTCGACGTCATCAAGGACGTGCGGCACGGCTGGGCCTGACGTGAAGACGGTCTTCTTCGGCACGCCCGAGACCGCCGTCCCGTTCTTGAGGCTCCTCGCGTCCAAGACCGACGTGCTCGCCGTCGTCTCCCAGCCCGACCGCCCGTCCGGCCGCGGCATGACGGTGTCCCCGACGCCGGTCAAGGCGGAGGCGCAGCGCCTGGGCATCCGCGTGCTCCAGCCGGCCAAGCCCTCCGAGGTCGCCGGCGAGCTCAAGGACCTGCGCGCCGACCTCGCCGTGGTCGTCGCCTACGGCCGCATCCTGCGGCCCGACGTCCTGTCCGCTCCGCGCCTGGGGTGCCTCAACGCGCATTTCTCGCTCCTGCCCAAGTACCGCGGCGCCGCCCCGGTCCAGTGGTCGCTGGTGAAGGGCGAGGCCAAGACGGGAGTGACCTTGTTCTGGCTCGACGAGGGCATGGACACCGGGCCGATCCAAGCCAGTATACCGGCCGAGATCGGCCTTGATGATGACGCGCCGGCTCTGCTCGCCCGCCTCACGGCCCTCGGCGTGGAGCTGCTCGAGCGCGAGCTGGTCGAGCTGGAGGCCGGCCGCGTCACCCGCGAGCCCCAGCGCGGCGAGGCCACCATGGCCCCCCTCATCAAGCGCGAGGACGCCCGCATCGACCTCACCAAGGACGCCAAGGCGGTCCACGACCTGGTCCGGGGCTTCCGCTCCTGGCCGCGGGCGTCCTTGGGGACCGACCTGGTGCTCAAGACCGCCCTGGCCGAGCCCTCGGACCCCCCCGGAAAAGGCGTTCCAGGGACGGTGCTTTCCATTGGACGGGCGAGGGGCGGGTTGGTAGAATGTGGGTCCCGCAGTCGACTGTGGTTCCTCGAAGTACAATCCGAGGGTAAGAAGCCGCTCGCCGCTGTGGATTTTGCCAACGGCCGCCGTCTGGCCGTCGGCTCCGTTCTGTCTTAGGACCGCTTGGCCCCCGTGGATATACCGAACAAGCCCAACGTCGGCACGATGGAGATCGCCCTGTCGCGGGGCGAGGTGGAGGTGGCGCCGCTCGA
>CAZTZW010000099.1:0-8248 GCA_964618085.1 uncultured Elusimicrobia bacterium | reverse complement strand
CGACACGCAAGGCCGGATCGCAATGACCTTCAACAGCGCCGGCATGTATCGCGGCGCCCTGATCGTGGACGACCGCATCGCGGCCTGCGTGTTCGTGTCGCCGCGCCCGGATCTTCCGTCGCGCGCGTGGCTGTCCGGGCTGTTCGCGAAAGAGAAGCTCGAACCGAGCGCCCGGTGAGCCAGTTCCACCTGGACGATTCCCTCGTGGCCAGAGACGAAGTAGCGGTCGCGGTCGAGTCGCCCGATGATAACGCTCGGCGTCACGGACACCGTGCGCCCAGAATGCAGAGTCGTCGTGCGCTGAAAGCGATCATTGCGCAGCGTCTTGTCCGTCGTGCCGTCGTCCCGTTTGTAATCGTTCTGGTAGAGGCTGAATTCGGCGCCGACGCGCAAGGATTCCGCGAGTTCCCGCTGCAGACGGCCGTTCCAGCGTGTTTCCTTGTTCTCGAAGTAAGCCTCTTCTTCCCCGCGATCGGTCAGGAGCGGAAGGTCGATTGTATGGGCGATGACCTCCGTGCCGACGCGGTTACGCCGGGAAAACAGGTAGGGATGGCGGAACCAAAGCGCGTAGCCGGGCTTGCCGTTGAAGCGCTCGTACTGGCCGCCGACTTCGAGCAGCCGGTCTAGGAAGTTGATTTCGTAAAGCCCCGCGGTGATCAGAGACGAGCCGCCGCCCCGCTTGAACTTGAAAACCGGCAAAGTGGAGAACTTGTTGCGCAGACGCAAATGAAGCTCCATCTTGCCGTCGATCTCACGCGCCGTGCCTTCCACGTCATAGAAGTAATCGAGGTTGCGCAGGCGCCGCAAGTCCCGCTCCCAGACTCCCGCGTCAAACTGCGCTCCGGCCCGCGTGTCCAGCAGGGCAGCGATCGCCTCAGGCTTTGTTTTGGCGCCTTCGATCTCGATTCGGCCGACGGGAACCGCGTAGCCGACGCCCGGCAGGGCGAGGGCCGCGAGGGCAACGATGATAGATACTCGTCTCATGTGGCGGCAGAACCGCATTTCCCTAGAAGCCTCTCATGCACGACGACTCATTTCGGAAGGGCGGCGCCATCTCCCGGGAACGCGTAAAAATGGATTCCCAGCGAGATATACAGCGTCCTTACGCTCCTGCCCCGCGCGCCCCACAAGAAGCGCCCGCCGATCTCCGGAGCGAGACCCACTTTTTTAACCGGGAACTCCCAGCCGGTGCCGAGCGCGAAACCGTAGTTCCAGAAATCCTTTGGCGGTCCTGACGGATCGAGCGCCTGGGCCAATAGACCTCCGCGCACGAATAAATACCGCGCTCGCTCGGTCGGAAAGATCTTCCCTTCGACACCGACCGTCGTCGCGGTCAGGGATTCGTTCCCGTTGGACAGGCCACCGCGTTGGAAGGTCAACCCCACGAGACGCTTAAACGGCTCCTCGTAAAACACGTTGAAATCAGAGGAAAGCCCTCGAAAGTTACGGGAGCCGCGGCCATCGCCCAGATTCAACTGTCCGCTGTTGAAGCTTTCCCGGGCGCGCACGCGCCATTGTCCCGCCTCGGCGGCGGCGGAAATGGTCATCAGAAAAAACAGCCCGTAGAGGGTTCTCATATAAATTGTACGCGCCCACCTGAGGATTGGATTCACTGTCCGCGGGATCATCAGCGCGGGGAGATGCGCCGCACCGCTTCCCAATTCTCGTCGCCGTGGCCTTCCATGGACCAGCCCGCGTGCTCCGGCTTGGTCGAGCCATCCATCCAGGCGTCGGAATGAGCCTCGGCGGCGATTTCCGTCGTAGGGAACGCGCCGCTCAACCTCAAGCGGCCTTCGCAAATACAGACATAATCCTTGTCGGGACGGACCCGAACGAAGAACTCCGTCCCCAGCGCATCGACCGCGCCGCGAGCGGTGACGACGCGATAGGCCTGTCCATGACGTACGGAGCTGAGTAGCCAGCCGCTCTTGAGATTGACCGTGAGGGCGTCCCCCTTGCGAGTAATCGTCGCCTCGGCGCCGTGGCTCAGCTTCAACACCGCGCCCTTGCCCACGCGTATCAACATTTCGCCGTCGGACGGCGTAATGATGGTCTGCCCGGAGGCTATCGACGAGCCGCTGCCCCCGGAAGAAGAGGCCACGATCTCAGCCACCGGACGAGACCGGAGGAAGAGATAAGGAACGAGCAGAAGGACGGCGAACGCGAGCGACGGCACGGCCCAGGCGCGCCACGCGGCCGGCGCGGGCGCGATCGCCTTCATGAGGCGATGCTTCAATTCCGCGGGCGGGCGTCGCGGCGCGGCCCCATACGCCATGAGCGAGGCCGCCTCGTCGAACTCTCGCGAGGGTTCCAGGTCCAGCGACTTCGGATCGAACGGGTCTTCGGTGTTCATGACTGCTGGAACGACTTCAACAGTTCCATCAATTTCATCATCCCTAAGCGCATCCGCGTCTTGACCGTTCCGAGCGGCTCGCCGGTGCGCGCGGCGATCTCGCTTTGCGACAATCCCTCGAAATACGCGATCTCAAGCGTCCGGCGCTGCTCGTCGGGAAGGGCCGCCAAGGCCTTGTGCACGACCGTCCGGGCCTCCGCCGTCTCCATCGTCTCAAACGCCGAGGACTCGCCGTCTGCGGACTCCGCCACGGCGTCGAGTCCGGCGACTTCGTGGTCGCGGCGCGTCCCGCGCCGACGCAACTTGTCCAGGCAACGGCTGCGCGTCATGACGACCAGCCACACCCGCGCGGTGCCCTTGCCGGGATCAAACGCCGCCGCCCGATTCCACGCCTGAAGCACGACTTCCTGCAAAACATCCTCCGCGTCCGCGCCGGGTCCGAGCATGCGGCAGGCCAGGCCGTACAGCAACGGCGCGCTGAGATCGTACAGCCGGGAGAACGCGGCTTCGTCCTTATGTCGCGCGACGCGGCTCAGCAACTCCGCGCCCTCGCTCTCCCAGGCGCCGTCGTCATACTTACGCTGCAATTGGCTCGGCGGATTCATGATTCCGCACGATGCTACCATAATCTTCTCGACCGGCTTATTTAGTGAATTGGGCCGCGTACTTGCCGTAGCCCGCCGCGGCCAGACCCGCCGCCGGGATGAACCGAAGCGCCGCGGAATTCATGCAGTACCGCTTATGCGTCGGCGTCGGCCCGTCGTCGAAGACGTGGCCGAGGTGGGAATCGGCCCCCTTCGAGCGCACCTCGGTCCGAACGCCCCAGAGCGATCGGTCCTTCTTGAGTACGATGTTGCTCTCCTCCAGCGGAGCGGTAAAACTGGGCCAGCCCGTCCCGGAGTCGAACTTCGCCTTGGAGCTGAAAAGCGCCTCGCCGGAGACGATGTCGACGTAGATGCCGTCCTCGTGATTGTCCCAGTACGCGTTCTTGAACGGCGGCTCGGTGCCGTTCTCCTTTACCACCCTATACTGCAGTGGCGTAAGCTGCGTCGTTGCCATGTCAGCCCCCTTCCCGGCCCATGTCTTCTTGAGATACTCGTCCCGGCCCGAACGATAACGGTAGTACTTGTACTTGACAGTGGACTTCTTGTAGTAATCCTGATGATATTCCTCGGCCGGATAGAAGGCGCCTGCGGAAACTATCTCCGTCACGATGGGAGCGCCGAATACTCCAGATTTCTCCAGGCTCTCCTTCGACTCGCGCGCCAGCTTCCCCTGCTCGGCGTCATGGAAGAAGATCGCGGAGCGATACTGGCGTCCTTCGTCCACGAACTGCCGGTCGACCGCCGTCGGGTCGATGTTGTGCCAGAAGACATCCAAAAGCTTCTCATAGGAGATCTTGTCGGGGTCGTAGGTCACCTGCACGGATTCGGCATGCCCGGTCTCTCCCGCTGACACCTGCTTATATGTCGGGTTCTTCTCCGCGCCTCCCGTGTAGCCGGAGACGACGGCTTTCACCCCCTCCAGCTTCTCGAAAGGCGGCTCCATGCACCAAAAACACCCGCCGGCGAAGGTGGCCACGGCGCTGCGCGCCGTCTTATCCGCCGCTTGGAGCGGGCTTACCGAAGCGGCGAGCAGCAGAACGGCGATGATGATCGGTCTCATATAAGCTCCTATTCCTTCCCGAGATAGCCGCCGGCGGCCTGAAGCGGGGTCGGATCGTCCCCGCGCGACACCCACGCCGCCACGCCCAAGCGGCCGGCCCGAACGGCCGGGTTCGCGCGCAAGCTGAGCGCGGCTTGGCCATCGTCCAGAGGCGTCTGCGCGTGGTCAAGGACCACGAACTCATGGCGCAGGACGCTGCCGCCGTTTTCGCCGCGCGTCACATTGGACGCCACGCCAAAGCCAAGCAAGGCGACATGCGCCACCAGGCCGCCTGAGTCAGCGGCGTTGGATTTAAAACGGACACGGTGGCTCGCGGTTCCTTCGGAACGAATTTCAAGCGTCCCCGCGTCCGATTTCGGCTTGCGCGGCGCCGTGCCGAAGCCGCCGAATGAGCGGCCGTTGAGAAGCAGCTGGGGAGTCACCAAGCGTCCATATGACTTCTGCCGCGCGGTGTGCTCCGGGGAAGCGAGCGCGTCGCGCCACCCGAGATAATCCCAATAGTCGACCTGGAACGCGACCGGCACGAAGTCGGTCCAAAGCCCCGGGCTGCTTCGCAATGAGCCCACCCAGGAGTCCGCCGGCGGGCAGGAGCTGCAGCCTTCCGAGCTGTAAAGCTCCAGCAGCGAGGTGCCTCCCGGCGCGCTGCGAAAGACGGATTCGGCGGCGGAGGACGGCAGGCTCAACGCGAGCACGGCGGCCAGGACTGCTCCCAGGCGACTGGTCTTTGATTCCCTCATACTAGTGTTACGCGCGCCGGGCCGATCCGGATTCATCGGGCGATGAATCCATCCGCGCGCGGCGCGCGTACCTCTCGCAGCGCCCAAACTCATTATGATCAACGCGATCAGCCTTATTATCGTACTTGCTCCCTGCATGCACGCGATGTCGCCCGCAAGCTCCGCCGCCGGCATCGCCCCCCGCGCCTCGATCGTGGGCTTCGGCAACATCGAGGGCGAAGGATTGGGCGTGAGCCTGATTACCCGACGCAGCGTCCGCGACGAGCGGCGCTCGGGCACGACCGCGACCGCTAATCCGAACAGCGAGCGCTTGCTGAACCAGCGCACCGACCTCCTGCTCGACTACCGGGTCCTTGCGCGCACCACCGTGATCCTGGATGTTCCGCATGTCTACAACTCCGCGACTACGAACGCGGCCGCCAGGCAAAGCGCCAGCGCCCTCGGCGACCTTGCCCTCTACGCCAAACATTCCTTCTATCAGGACCGTCAGTTCAAGCCGACCCGCCAGCTCAGCGCATTGGCCGGGGTCAAACTGCCCACCGGCTCGACCACCATCAAGAACGACGCCGGGACGCGCCTCGACGCGACGCTCCAGCCCGGCTCGGGAACGACGGACTTCATCATCGGGGCGGCGGCGTACTGGGGGCTGTCGAGGGCGAACCTGTACGGCGACGCGACCTACAAGTACAACACGCGCGCGGCCTACACCTTCGGAAACTCCATCGGCGTCAACGCCGGCGTCTCGGTCCCGATCGAGCGGCTGACCTGGCTGAGCCTCACGACGGAAGCCAACCTCGAGGCCGCCGAGCGTGATAAGTCCATCGAGGCGCTGCCGACCTTGCTGCCCGGCGGATTGGTTCGAGACACCGGCGGCCAGACTTTGTATCTCACGCCCGGAATCCAGGTTCGTCCGGTCCCGAACTTGACGCTGAGCTTCAGCGTTCAACTGCCCGTTTACCAAAACCTTAACGGGACTCAACTTAGCTCCGGACGAAATTTAAATCTGGGAGTCTTCACGAGGATCGGCGGATGAGGCTGAAATGAACATCGGCTTCGGGTTAGCCTTCGGCGCGGGTGCGCTCTCCTTTCTCTCGCCCTGCGTCCTGCCGCTGATTCCCGGATATATCTCGATGATGTCGGGCCTGTCTCTCCAGGAAATCGAGGCGAACGGCCAAAGCGGCAGACGCCGCGCGGGGCTCGTCTCCGCCTGCTTCGTCCTTGGATTTTCCGCGGTCTTCACCGCTCTCGGAGCGCTGGCCGCCGGGGTCACGGCGCCGCTGACGCCTTACCTTCCAATCCTTCAAAAAACATCGGGCGTACTCATAGCCGCTTTCGGCCTTCACTTGACCGGCGCTCTGCCTATCCGCCTTCTGTACAAGCAGATGAGCATGCCCCTGTCGCGCTTCGGCTCCGGGCCCGCGGCCGCTTTTGCGATGGGAGTCGCCTTCGCCTTCGGCTGGGTGCCCTGCGTCGGGCCGGTGCTGGCCGGGATTCTCGCTCTGGCCGCTGGGGAGAGCGTCGCGCGCGGCAGCGCCTTGCTGTTCACCTACTCGCTGGGACTCGGCCTGCCGTTTCTCGCCGCGGGATTGGCGACGAGCGCGTTCCTGTCCCTCTATGCCCGCTACCGGCGGTTCATCCGCGCGGGTGAGATCGCCTCCGGCGTCTTACTCATCGCGGTCGGCGTACTATCGTGGAGCCGCGCCCTATGACCGTAATCATCGGACTGTGCGCGGCGGCGATACTCGCCTTCGCCAACGGCGCCAACGACATCTCCAAGTCGATCGCGACCTTGGTCGGCAGCGGCGAATCAGAGTACAAGAAAGCCGTAGTCGTCACCTCCTTGGCCGTCGCCGCCGGCGCAGTGTTGGCCTCGGCCTGGGCCGTTAAGATGACTTTGCTCTTCACCAAAGGGATGTTGTCCCCCCAGGTCCAGCTCAACCAGGCCTTCGCGCTCGCCATACTCGCCGGGGCCGTAGGCTGGGTGCTCCTGTCGACGCGCATCGGCATGCCGGTCTCCACGACTCACGCCATCGTGGGCGCCACGCTCTTGACCGGAATGTACGCCTTCGGCTTCGACCAAGTGCTTTGGGGAAGCGTCTGGAAGAAGGTCGCGCTGCCGCTTCTATTGTCTCCAATCGTCGCCTTCGGCGTCGCCTGGCTGGTCTTTAAAGGCCTGAACTGGTTGTGCCGGGAAAAGTACTGCCTCAACTGCCACTGGGCCCACTGGGCGAGCGCGGTCTCAAGCGCTTTCGCCCGCGGGCTCAACGACACGCCGAAGATCGCCGGCCTCGGTTTTATCTTCTATGCCGTTCTCGATCCGAGCGCCACGGTCGCGCCGCGCTGGTTCTTCCTGGTCCTCGCCGCGGCCAACGCGGCGGGCGGCATCATACTCGGCCTCAGGGTCACCGACACGCTCGCGCACAAGGTCGCCAAGATGGATCATTTAGAGGGCTTTGCCGCGAACCTCGCCACGACCGCGATGGTCGTGGTCACCGCCGTTCACGGGCTCCCGGTTTCGACCACTCATGTGTCGAGTTCCACGATTATGGGCATGGGTCTGCGCAAGGGATCGAGCGGCGTGAATCACGCCATGGTCGGTCAGATCGCGCTCGCCTGGCTCGTGACCTTGCCCACCGCCGGACTGATCGGCGTTACCGCCTACTTCATACTGACGCGACTCGCCCGGACTTGAGTCCGGCGATCAAACGACGCAACACAGGAGAACATACATGAAGGAAGGACAAAGCCGCATTCTCGCCGCCGCGCTCGTCGGGATCGTCGCCGCCGCCGGCGCCGCGCAGGCGAAGGACAAGAAGAAGATGAAGGACGCCGAGACGGTCAAGTGCTACGGCGTCAACAAGTGCGCCGGCCACAACAAGTGCGCCGGAGAGGGCAACGCCTGCGCAGGCAAGAACGCCTGCAAGGGCAAGGGCTGGCTGGCCATGCCCAAGGAGTCGTGCGAGAACATCGAGGGCGGCAAGGTCGAAGCTCCTGCCGCCGAAAAGATGGGCAAGGACTCGATGGACAAGAAACCGATGAAGGACATGGGCACGAAGTAACTGATCCGCCGGCGAGCCCGTGGTCTCGGTGGCCCGGGCTCGCCGGTCTTCGATAAACATCATGGCGAGCGAACTCCCCATCCGCGTGCAAGCCGCCATTGAGGCTCAAGACGAAGCCACTGAGCGCCTCATCGGCTGGGTGCAACTCGGCGTTTTCATCGTGCTGGGATCCTTCTATTTTATCGCGCCGAAAACGTTCACGGCCGACGCGCCTTTTGCCCCGGTGCCTTGGGCTCTCGGCGCCTATTTTGCTTTCACGATCATCCGCCTCGCGCTATCGTATCGGATGCGGCTTCCCAACTGGTTTTTGAGCGTCTCCATTCTGGTGGACATGTCCTTATTGATGACTCTGATCTGGAGCTTTCATCTGCAAAAAAGATAAATCTTTTTTAGAAATTAGTAACAAAGCTTTACATGCTTCTCAGTGGAATCTC
>CAZTZW010000098.1:0-8273 GCA_964618085.1 uncultured Elusimicrobia bacterium | reverse complement strand
GGCGGGCAGCAGGGCCAAGGCCTCGGGGTTCTCGCCGGCCGGCTTGCCGTCCTGGTAGAGATAGAAGCCCTTGCCCGCCTTGCGGCCGATGGCACCCTGGGCGACCAAGGCTTTCTGGAGGGCGGGAGGGGTGAAGCGCTCGGGACGGCCCAGCGCCTCGTGGATGACGGTCGTGATGGCGAAGTTCGTGTCGAGACCGATGAGGTCCATCAGCTCGAAGGGGCCCATGGGCACGCCGCCGAGCGTCCGGCAGGCCTCGTCGATGCGGGCGAAGCCCGTGCCGGCGTTGGCCAGGCGCTGGCCCGTGACGTAATAGGGGCGCATCACGCGGTTGACGATGAAGCCGGGCACGTCCTTCACGTCGACGGGCGTCTTGCGCAGGCCCATGAGGATGAAGTCCCAGGCCTCCTTGTACGCCTCCTGGCCGGTCTCCTTCCAGCGCACGAGCTCCACGAGCTTCATGGCGACGGGCGGGTTGAAGAAGTGGACGCCCAAGGTGCGCACGGGCAGCTTGGCGTCGCGCATGATGTCGGTCACCGACAAGGACGACGTGTTGGTCGCCAGGATGGCGTCGGGGCATATGGCGGACAACCGCGCGAACAGCTCGCGCTTGAGCTCCAGCTTCTCGGGCGCGGCCTCGATGACGAAGTCCGCGCCCGCCAGGTCCTCGAGCGTCGGCGCGAGCGAGACGTTGTGGAACGCCCGGTCGGCCTGCTGAGGGGTCAGGCGCCCCCGGAGGACCGAGGCGTCGAGCGCCTTGCGCAGCTTGCCGGGGAAAGACTCCAGCGCCGCCGGCAGGGGGTCGTGGAGCTTCACCGCGAAGCCGGCCGTGGCGCAGAGCTGGGCGATGCCCCCGCCCATGACGCCCGCGCCCACGACGGCCACGCGCGAGATCATGGACGCTCCAAGAGGCCCAGGTTCCAAGCCTCCAAAGGGACCACCATCGCCAGCGCGGTCGTCGTCGCCCCGACCAGGTTCATGAGGAACGCGGTGCCCGTGCCGCTCGTTTCGAGAAGCATGCCCAAGAGCCATTGGCCCGCGCAACCGGCCGCGAGGAGACCCGCGAAGAAAGAGGGGTTCGCCTTCACCGTGCGCCAACCCCTGGAGAGACAGTCCAGAACGGAGCGCCCTTGGCGCCAATGCGCCAAAGAGATGGAGGTCAGGCCGAAAGCGCAGAAGCCGAGGAGAGGACCCACGATGCCGTAGATCGACATGAAGCTCATCAGGCCCTCTTCGGTGATGCCGCGGCCGATGAACAGAGTGATGGCCGAGGTGAAGAGATGCGAGAGCAGGAGGCTCATCGGCACCAAGGTCAAGCCGAGCAGGCAGGCCGCCTCCAGGACGACGTCGGCGTCCGGACGCCCCGCCGCCCAGCTCCCCGCCAGCACGGAGTGGAGGGCCAACGTGATGAGGGTCTGCCCGATCATGAGGACCGCGACGGAGCCCTGCTGGGGCCGCGGCAGCAGGAGGGGGAGGGCCGCCGCCGCGACGGGCACGGCCAATAGCCACGGGGCCTTCTGCAGGCGCTCCAGCACGCCGTGGGACAGGCGCGAGATCAATGGTCCTCGAGGGCGGCCGGGGCGGCGGCGGCGAACAGGCCCATGAAGGCGAAGAAGGCGGTCGCAGGCAGGGCCGCGGAGCCGCCGGGGAGCATGCGCAGGAAGAGGGAGAAGCACAGGGCCGTCACGGCGTACAGCGCGCCCAGGGCCAGCGCCTCGGGCCAGCGGGACTTGGCCCGCGCGGCGCCGCCCAGGAGCCAGGACGCGGCGAGCACGGCGAAGAATACCGGCGCGACGGGCGCCGCGAAGGAGAGGACCGTCATCCGCGCGACGAGGAAGACGCCGGTCAGCACCACGGTGGACGCGGCCTGGGCCGCGGCGAAGGCCAGCGCCGCGCGGCCGAAGGAGACCGACGGCGCCAGGACCCGCAGGACCGCGGCGAGGAACGCGGAGAGGACGGCGGCGGTGACCACCCAATCGGCCGCCGCGGGCAGGGACTCCGGACGGTACTTCTCGTACACGAGCTGGAGCACGGAGGCGGCGCCGACCGCGGCGAGGCACACGGGCGCCTCCACGGCGCGGCGCGCGCCCGCGCGTACCGCGTCCACGGCCCTCGCGAGAGCGCCCATGGTCAGCCGGGGATGAACGGCTCTTCGGACATCTTGGAAGCCTCGGGCGCCCAGTGGGGGACCTTGAGGTTGAACTTGGCGGCCTTGTCCATGATGTCCTTGGCGAACGCCTGGCGGACCTCGTCGTTGTCGCGCTTCTTGAGTCCGTACTTGCGGTACAGCGCGTTCTTGGGCGAGCCCTTGCGGCCGAAGATGTTCATGGTGCGCGGGTACCACTTGTCGAAGGCGGCCTGGAGGTCGTCGTGGGTCTTCTCGTCGGCGGAGAGGCGCTTGGTCCACTGGTCGCCGTGGGCCATGTGCATCTCCTCCTCCTTGAAGATGCCTTCCATGCCCTCGCACCAGGGCTTGTAGGAGCAGTCCAGCGAGTCCTCGAGCTGGTGGCCCGCGCCGCGGTCCATGCAGAAGTTGAACATGATGAAGTCGGACCACTTCTCGATGGGGTAGTAGAAGATGTTGACGCGCTTGTCGTCGGCGGCGCGCAAGGTGCCGATGTCGTCCTTGTCCACGCGCAGGTTGAAGTTGTGGCTCTTGTAGTAGGCGTCGATGTCCACGCCCATGCCCTTGAGCAGGCGGTACATGACCTGCGCGTGGCGCACCTCGTCCTTCACGATCTGGGCGACCACCAAGGTCTCGTTGATGTCGGGCGCCTTCTGGATCCACGGCACGTAGCCGAAGGCGCCGGCCAGCTCGGAGTCGGCCTGCATCATCATGAGGTTGGTGAGATGCTCGCGGTACTCGTCGGACATCTCCTCCGTGGTCTCGATCTTCCCGCCCTTCGAGATCTTCTCCAGGAGCTTCTCTTCGCGGACGCGGTTGGGTTCCAGGGCCATGGACTATTCTCCTTTGAACTGGGGGGGACGTTTCTCGAGGAAGGCTTTGACGCCCTCGGCGTGGTCGTGCGTCTTGCCGAGGATCTCCTGCAGGTACGCCTCGTATTCCATCTGCTCGTCGAGGGACGGGGCTTCGAGGGAACGGTTGATGGCGCGCTTGGTCAGCGCCAGCGCCAGCGGGGGCATCGCCGCGAGCTCGGAGGCGAGCTTCTTGGCCTCGGCCGCCACCTGGTCGGCGGGCACCACGCGGTTGACCAGGCCGCAGGCCAGCGCGTCCTGCGCGGTGATGGGCTTGGCCAGCCACGCGTGCTCCAGCGCCTTGCCGTAGCCCATGGCGCGGGGGAGGAAGTAGGTCATGCCGGAATCGGGGACGAGGCCGACCTTCACGAAGGCGTTGATGAACTTCGCCGAGTCTGCGCAGACCTTGATGTCGGTGAAGAGGACGATGGAGGCGCCCGCGCCCGCCGCCAGGCCGTTGATGGCGCCGATGACGGGTTTTTCAAGACGACGGAGCTGAGAGACGAGCGGGTTGAAGTGGTCGCGCAGCTCGTCGCCCAGAGAGAACGACTTCACGGCCTGGCGCTTCTGGAGGTCGCCCAGGTCCGCGCCGGCGCAGAAGGCCCGGCCCGCGGCGGTGAGGACGACGACCTTGACCGCCTTCTCGCTCGCGGCCTTCTTGAGCGAGGCGGTGATGCCCGACATCATGTTCATCGTCAGGCTGTTGAGCACGTCGGGGCGGTTGAGCGTGAGCGTCATGACGCCCTCGGGCGTCACGTCGACCAGCAGTTCGGGGGCGGCGGCGGCGGTGGTCATCTTATTTCCCGGTCCAGACCGGCTTGCGCTTCTCGGCGAAGGCCTTCATGCCCTCTTTCTGGTCGGCGCTGTCGAAGGTGACGTAGAAGGCCATGCGCTCGGCCTTGAGGCCCTCGGAGAGCGGCTCGTCGACGGCGGCGCGCACGGCCTCTTTGATGGAGCGGACGGCCAGCGGCGGCATGGCGGCGATCTGCTTGGCCAGCTTGACGGCCTCGGTGACGCACGCTTCGACGGGCACGACCTTGTTGACGAGCCCGAGCGCCAACGCTTCACGGGCCGCGATGCGGCGGCCCGTGAGACAGATCTCCATCGCCACGGCCTTGCCGACGGCCTTCGTCAGGCGCTGCGTGCCGCCGGCGCCCGGCATGGTGCCGATGAGGACCTCGGGCTGGCCGAACTGGGCGCTCTCGGAGGCGACGATCATGTCGCAGGCCATGGCGAGCTCGCAGCCGCCGCCCAAGGCGAAGCCGGAGACCGCGGCGACGACGGGCTTGGAGAGGTTCCCGACGAAGTCCCAGCGAGCCAGGTGCTCGTCGAGCGAGGCCGCGGCGGCGCCGGAGTCCTTGAGGCCCTTCATCTCGTTGATGTCGGCGCCCGCGGCGAAGGCGCGCGAGCCTCCCGCGATGACGACGGCGCGGACCTCGGGGTCCTTCTCGAAGCCGGCCAGCGCCTCGGCCAGGGCCTTCACGACGCCGAAGGACAGCGCGTTGAGAGCCTGCGGCCGGTTCAGCGTGACGATGCCGACGGGTCCGTCGCGTTCGACGAGGACGTCCATCTTAGTTGAGGTCCACCCAAACGGACTTGAGCGAGGTGTAGTTGTCGAGCGCCCACTGGCCCTTCTCGCGGCCGTAGCCCGACTGCTTGACCCCGCCCCACGGCGCGGCGGCGTCGACGAACTGGTAGCAGTTGATCCAGACGGTGCCGGCCTTCAGGCGCGCGGCGGTCTGGTGCGCCTTCTTCACGTCCTTCGTCCACACCGCGGCCACCAGGCCGTAGTCGGAGGAGTTGGCGCGCGTCATGACCTCATCGACCGAGTCGAAGGGGAGGACCGAGACGACGGGTCCGAAGATCTCCTCGCGGGCGATGGTCATCTCGTCTTTGACGCCGCCGAACACGGTGGGCTGGACGAAGAAGCCGGCGCCCGGGGCGGCCGCGCCGCCGGAGAGCAGCTGCGCGCCCTCCTTCTTGCCGGACTCGATGTAGGAGAGCACGCGGTCGCGCTGCTGAGCGCTCACCAGGGGCCCCATATGCATCTTGGGGTCCAAGGGGTTGCCCATCTTGATGGTCTTGGAGCGGTCGGCGAGCGCGCCCATGAGCTTGTCGTAGGCCGGGCGCTCGATGAACACGCGCGAGCCGGCCGAGCAGGTCTGGCCCTGGTTGTAGAAGATGCCCATGAACATGCCGCGCGCGGCGGCTTCCATGTCGGCGTCGGCGAAGATGATGTTGGGGGACTTGCCGCCCAGCTCCATGGTGACGCGCTTCATGTTGCCGGCGGAGGCCTTCACGACCTCGCGGCCGGTGGCGGTGGAGCCGGTGAAGGTCACCTTGTCGATGCCCATGTGCGCCGCGATGGCGTTGCCGGCAGTCTTGCCGAAGCCGGGCACCACGTTGACGACGCCCGGGGGCACGCCGGCCTCGAGCAGGAGCTCGCCCAGCCAAAGGGCCGAGAGCGGGGTCTGCTCGGCGGGCTTCAAGACGACGGCGTTGCCGCAGGCGAGCGCGGGCGCCAGACGCTCCACGGCCATCAGCAGGGGGAAGTTCCACGGGATGATGGCGCCGACCACGCCGACGGGCTCGCGCACGGTGTAGTGCAGGAACTTCGCGCCGGGGTAGTAGGGCACCGAGACCGGCGTGGTGTCGCCGTTGAGCTTGGTGGGCCAGCCGCCGTAGTAGCGGAACAGGGCGACGGAGAGGGGGAGGTCGCCGGACTTGGCCTCGCGGATGACCTTGCCGTTGTCGAGCGACTCGAGCTGGGCGAAGGCCTCGGCGCGAGCCTCGAGCAGGTCGGCGGCCTTGTGCAGGACCTTCTCGCGCTCGGCGGGAGACATCTTGGACCAGGGGCCCTCCAGCGCCTTGCGGGCGGAGACGACCGCGCGGTCCACGTCCGCCGAGTCGGCCTCGGAGACCACGCCCAAGCGCTCGCCGGTGGCCGGGTTCACGGTCTCGAAGGTCTTGCCGGAGGCGGCGTCGACCTTCTGGCCGTCGATGAGGAGGGGGTGGGTCTTACGGGCGAGGAATTCCTTCAAAAGGGGGTGCACTTCGGGCTGGGTCGCGGTGGTCATGAGCGCTTTATACCAAATCGCCCGTCGGGCGTTGAATGGGCTTGACGGGGAGGCAGGGATGCCTTAGAATATCAGTCAATAACTATTATCAACCGGAGAAACCATGACCCGCGCCCTCCTCGCCGCCCTGCTCGCCGTCCTCGCGCCGTTCGCGCTCGCCGACGATTTCGACGGTCCGGAGTACCCTTATAAAGTGCCGCTGGGGCTGAAGGCCCCCGACGTTCCCGCCGACAACCCGGTCACCGACGCGAAGGTGGAGCTCGGCAAGGCGCTGTACTTCGACAAGCGCCTTTCCCGCGACGGCACGGTGTCCTGCGCGACCTGCCACGACCCGTCCAAGGGCTGGACCGACCAGGCGCCCGTGTCCACCGGCATCAAGGGCCAGAAGGGCGGCATCTCGGCTCCGAGCGTGCTCAACTCCGCCTACATGGAACTTCAGTTCTGGGACGGCCGCGCCAAGAGCCTCGAGGAGCAGGCCAAGGGCCCCATCCAGAATCCGGTGGAAATGGGCTTCACCCACGAGGAGGCCGTCGCCCGCCTGAAGACCATCAAGGGCTACGCGCCCATGTTCAAGAAGGCCTTCGGCGAGGACGGGATCGACATCGAGAAGGTGGCGAAGGCCATCGCGACCTTCGAGCGCACCGTACTGACCGGCGACGCGCCCTTCGACCGCTGGCACGCCGGCGACAAGACGGCCATGTCCGAGTCCGCCGTGCGCGGCTTCGACCTCTTCAACAAGAAGGCCAACTGCGCCATCTGCCATGACGGCTTCAACTTCTCCAACTCCGACTTCCACAACATCGGCGTGGGCATGCTGGACAAGAAGCCCAACCTCGGCCGCTTCGAGCAGACCAAGGAAGACAAGCACAAGGGCGCCTTCAAGACGCCGACCTTGCGCAACCTCAAGTACACCGCTCCCTATATGCACGACGGCTCGGAGAAGGACCTCGCCGCCGTCATCGACTACTACGACCGCGGCGGCAACGCCAACGCCTGGCAGGACGGCCGCATGAAGCGCCTGGCCCTGACGCCCGACGAGAAGAAGGACCTCATCGCCTTCCTCGACGCGCTCAACGGCGACCCCGTGGCCGTCAAAGAGCCGAAGCTCCCGCAGTAGGCCGATTGATTTGGTAGAACGGGGCATGCCCTGGCCCGAGCCGGACTGGACGCCCATCCAGCCGTTCCCGTTCACCGCCGCCCGCTCCGCGTTCGCGGGGATGACCGACGACAAGGACAAGGTCGTCCTGCGCTACTTCAAGCGCCCGGACGGCGCCTTGGTCGCGACCGCGTCCTTCGGCCCGCGCGCCGAGGGCGCTCCCGGCCTGGTGCACGGCGGGGCGACGCTGACCGCGCTCGATGAGGCCTTGGGCGCCGCCGTCTGGGTCGCGGGCGTGCCCTGCCTCACCGTGCGCCTGGAGACCGAGTTCCGCCGCGCCCTGCCGGTGGGCCAGTCCTGCCTCGTGACCACCCACATCGTCACCTTGCGCCACGGCCTGGCGGACGTGGCGGGGGAACTGGCCGGCCCCGACGGGACGACGTACGCCAGGGCGCTGGGCCGCTTCAAGAAGCTGTCGCCGGACGCCTTCCAAACGATGTTCGGCCGCCCCCTTAAATAGCGGGGGGGACTGTCCCCTTAAGCTGTGGGACACTCTCTATCGAACAAAGACTGTCCCACAGCTTAAGGGGACAGTCCCCAACATGCTAAAATCGTCGATATGAAGCTCGCCCAGTCCTTCTCCCGCCTCGGGACCGAGACCGCCTTCGAAGTCCTGGCCCGCGCCCGCGCCCTGGAGGCGCAGGGGCGCAAGATCGTCCATCTCGAGATCGGCGAGCCCGACTTCGATACACCGGCCAACATCCGCGACGCGGCCAAGAAGGCCTTGGACCAGGGCTACACCCACTACGGCCCGTCCGCCGGCCTGCCCGAGGCGCGCAAGGCCGTCGCCGAGTACGTCGCCAAGACGCGCGGAGTGAACGTCGCCCCGGAAGAGACCATCATCGTCCCCGGCGGCAAGCCCATCATCTTCTTCAGCATCATGGCGTTGGTCGACCCGGGCGACGAGGTCATCTACCCCAACCCGGGCTTCCCCATCTACGAGTCGATGATCAACTACGTGGGGGGGACGCCCGTCCCGCTGCCCATCCGCGAGGAGAACGATTTCGACTTCGACCCCGCGGACTTCGAGCGCCTGCTCAACTCGAAGACCAAGCTCGTCATCC
>CAZTZW010000097.1:0-8297 GCA_964618085.1 uncultured Elusimicrobia bacterium | reverse complement strand
GCATGCGCTTGTTGAGGACGCGCTCGGCGATGGAGAGCTGGGCGCGGTTGTTGACGCCCTGTATCTCCTCCGCGTTGGTGGACGCATAGGCGTGGATGCGGCCGCCCTTGCCCCGGATGACCTCCATCACGTCGGTAAGGAAGTGCTCCTTCTTGGGTCCCTTGGCGCCGATCTCCTTCAAGCCCTGCTGCAGCGCGTCGAGCTCGAAGACGTAGGCGCCGGAGTTGACCTCGTTGATGCCGAGCTCCTTCTGGGAGGCGACCGACTCCTCGACGATGCGCTGGACCTCGCCGAGGGCGCCGCGCACGATGCGGCCGTAGCCCTTGGGGTTGGGGATCTTGGCGGTGAGCAAGGTGGCCTGGCCCTTGAGCTGGTCGTGGGTCAGCGCCAGGTTGTAGATGGACTCGTAGGTCAGGAGCGGGGTGTCGCCGCACATGACCATGCCGGTCTTGAACTTCTTCAGGAAAGGGAGGGATTCCAGCACGGCGTTGCCCGAGCCCATGGCCTTCTTCTGCACGATGAACTGGATGGGGCGGGTGATGCCGATGGACTTGGCCATCTCGATGGTCGAGGCCTTGACCTGCTCGGACTCGTGGCCGATGACGACGCCGATGGCGCCGGGCTTCAGAGCGTTGGCGATGCGGAGGATGTAGAAGAGCATCGGGCGGCCGCCCACGTGGTGGAGGACCTTCGGGATGGACGACTCCATGCGCGTCCCCTGGCCCGCGGCCAGGATGAGAACGCACAGCTTGTCTTGTCCCTTCTTCCCGTTCAAGCTCATTTCATCTCCCTTCTAAATCCGTGGTTCCCAGGCGTGGATTCGAACCACGAATAACGGCTTCAAAGGCCGCTGTGTTACCATTACACCACCTGGGAGTCTGCGCCTGCCCCGGCGGGTCTGGCCTTGCGGACCTCCGCCTCGTAGCAGGCGAACACGGCCTTCTCCAGCTCCGACCGGAACTCGACGGTGATGGGGTGCGCGACGTCCTTGTACGCCCCGTCGGGCATCTTGCGCGACGGCATGCACAAGATGAGCCCCTTATCGCTCACGATCACCTTCATGTTCCGCACGACAAAACAATGGTCGAACGTGACGGTCGCGAAGGCCTTGAGCTTATCCTCGCTGCGCAGGTGGACGCGGACTTCCGTGATCTGCAAGGGCGGTCAACCGAGACAACTGGTCAGATAGACTTTCCAGGGATAGCCCTTCAGCCGTCCCACGACGCGTTCACCCTCGGCATGCGACGCCACGAACCCGAACACCGATGAGCCCGACCCCGACATCCGTACGCCTTTGGCCCCCGCGGCGGCTAAAATGCGGCGGGCCTGGGCGACTTCTTCCACCAACACCGGCACCTGCGCTTCTTCCAAACGATTGAACAGGAGCCCCCCCCATTCCTCGACGGGGCGGCCCCTTTTCAACTGAGTGAGCAGTTTATGAAGTTGAGACCGCCGTGTCAACACGTCGGCTCGTCGGCGGGGCGGCAAGGAGGTGTACACAGGCCCAGTCGGGGAACCGACCCCCGGCCATGCCAGCACCATATAAGGCAAGGATTTCTCAATCTTTATCGGCTTTAATCGGTCGCCGATGCCGGTCCCCACGCAGAAATTGGCCGGATGCAGGAAAAAGGGGACGTCCGCACCCAATTTCTTCGCGATTTTCCTCAGCTTTTCCATACGAGCCCCGGTGGGCTCCATGGAGTAGAGTTTGAGCAGGCCCAACAAAGTCCCAGCCGCGTCCGAAGACCCCCCGCCCAGACCCGCGCCCATGGGGATGCGCTTGATGAGGCGGATCTTGACCCCTTGCCCGATGCGGAAGGCCCTGAAGAAGGCGGTCGCGGCCTTGAGGACGAGATTGTCGGGCCCCGCGGACAAGGTCTCGGAGCCGAGCTCGTCGGCGATCTCGAGGCGCGGCTGGCCGGACATGTCGGCTTCCATCTCCAGGACGTCGTAGATGTTGATCTTCGCGAACAACGTGGCCAAGGTGTGATAGCCGTCCCGGCGCTTGCCCGTCACTTCCAGGAAGAGGTTGACCTTGGCCGGGCACTGGACCTTGATCACGGCGCCTCCGGGGGCTCGAACTCGAGCTTGGGCTCGAGACAGACGATCGCCAGGTCCCAGAACCGTCCCTCGACGGCGAGGCTGCGCGGCGCGCGGCGCGCGCCCGCGCGAAGGAAGTCGGAGACCTCGACGACGGGGGCGTCTTTCGCCTGCACGGAACGGGCCAGCGCCTGCGCGCCGAGGTCCGCGCGCCAGCCCTCGCGCTCGAGGGTGCGGCGCCCCCAGGAGCGCGCGAGCTTGGCGGGGCCCGGGGCGAACGCCTCGCCCGAGAGCGCGCCCGACACCGCGACGAAGACGCCCTGCGCCGCCTCTTCCACCTTCCCCGCGTCCACCCCGTCGACGGGGAGGCGGTCCATCGCGAAGCCGTTGCCGTCGAGGCGCGCGCGCCACGCCGTCGAGAACAGCGGGCCCAGGAGCTCGAAGGACGTCTCGCCCGGCGCGCGCCAGGTGAACAGGGCCTTGTGGCTGACGGCGCGGCCGGCGATCTTGCCGCGCAGCTCGCACAGGCCGGTGTAGCGCCGCAGCCCGCCCTGGACGCGCGCGAGGTGGCCGCGCCACAGCTCCCCCAGCGTCGCGTCGTCCCAGCCTTTCTGCAGCGCGTCGGCCTTCTCGCCCGCTTTGTCCGCGCCCAGGGACTGAGCCAGGGGCCAGGCGCGCCAGGCGCCGGACTCGTCGGAGGCCGCGCGCCGCGCCTCGGCGAGGTGGTCGAGCACGGTCGGGTCCTCGGAGGCGGCGCGCGCCGCCGCCTCGAGCTCGACGACGGCCTCCGTGGAGCGCCCCTGCTTGTGGAGCACCCAGCCCAGCGAGTCGCGGAACGCCGCGCTGCGGGGCTCCAGGGCGACGGCGCGGCGGATGAGCGCCTCGGCCTCGTCGAGCTTGAGGCCGCGGTCGGCCAGCGCGTAGCCGAGGTAGTTGTGCGCCGTGGCGTCGTCGGGGCGCTCGGCGATGAGGCGGCGGAACTCGGGCTCGGCCTCCGCGACGCGGCCGAGCTTCTCGAGGATGGTGGCCAGCTGCCAGCGCGCGTCGCGGTCCTCGGGCTTGACCGTCACGACCTCGCGCAGCAGCGCCACGGCCTGGGCGTGCTCGTCCAGGTCGTCGTGGCCCAGCGCGAGGTAGTAGGCGATGCGGTCGTCCTTGGGCCAGCGCGCGCGCGCCGACGTCAGGGCCTTCATCGCCTCCTTGACGCCGCCCGACTGCAGGAGGTAGTGCCCCAGGCGCAGGTGGAGGGTCGCGTCGTCCTTCAGCGCCGCGCTGTCCTTGAGGATGGCCGCCGCGCGGGCGAAATCCCCGGCGCGCTCGGCGTCGGCGGCCAGCCACGAGCAGGCCGCGGGGTCGGAGGGACGGCGCTCCTTGATGTGCCGGAAATCGGCGCGCGCCTGTTCGAGGTCGCCCGCCGCCTCCTCGAGCTCTCCCACGCGCGCCCAGAGCTCGTATTCCTCGGGCTCCGCGGCCAGCACGTGGCGGTACTCGGCGATGGCCGCGCGCGTGTCGCGCAGGACCTCGTAGACCTGCCCCAGCAGCAGCCGCGCGGGGCCGGACTCCGCGTCGTCCAGGTCGATGGCGCGCCGCAGCTTGTCGGCCGCGTCCTTGTACTTCTCCTCCTGCGCGTCGAGCTTGCCCAGTTCGAGCAAGGTCTGCGCCGCCTGTTCGGGATTGTCCTTGCGGAACCGCTCCAGGATGGCGCGCGCGCGCTTGGGGTCCTTGGCGCCCACCAACTCGACGAGCCCGAACACGGTGTCCGCCGACGAGGGATCGAGCTTCAGCGCCTCTTCGAGCGACTTCTCCGCTTCGGACACGCGCCCCTTGGCCCAGTGCACTCGCCCCAGCGCCAGGGAGGACTTCGCGTCCTTAGGCGCCAGCTCGAGCCGCCGCCGCGCCCACTTCTCCGCGCGGTCCCAGTCCTCGACCTCGAGCGCCAGCTCCGCGGCCTCCCCGGCCAAGAAAGGCGACTGCGGGTCGAGCTCGAGCGCCCTCTCGTACTCCGCCAGCGCCTCGGCATAAGCGCCGCGCCGCTCGAGCAAGGTCGCCCTCAGGTAATGCCTCTGCGCCTCGCTGCCCCCCGCCGCCTCGGTGGGCGCGGCGCAAGCCGGCAGGGACATCAGGATGGCGAGCAGAAGGGAGGACAAGCGCCGATTATAGAATATGGGGACTGTCCCCTTAAGCTGTGGGACAGTCTTTGTTCGATAGAGAGTGTCCCACAGCTTAAGGGGACAGTCCCCCTCTCAAATCGAAGTCCATCAGGACCGCGGCGGAGCCGTCGGGGTAGAACTTGGGGCGCCAGCCCACTTCCTTCGCGCCGGCGGCGATGTAGAAGTTCCAGGCGCGGCGGTTCTTCTCGGACACTTCGAAGTTGAGCACTTCGGCTCCGCGGCGGCGAGCTTCCTCGACGAGGAATCCCCACAGCGTCCGGCCCAGGCCGAGCCCGTCCTCGACCACCACGATGTCGAGCAGGCGGCATTCCTTCTCGACGAAGCGCGCGACGGCGTAGCCGGCCACGCCGTCCTCGTCCTCGACGACGGCGAACAGGGCGTCCTCGCGCTCCAGCTCGGCCGCCAGGCCGCGCCGCGTCCAAGCCGTCAGAGAGCGCACGGCGGCCAGACCGCCCGCGGCGTCCACGTCCGCCGCCGTCCCCGCCCTAGCGCTGTTTCCCATGCGCGGGCCGGTTCTTCTCGTAGCCGGCGGGCTTGAGATAGAAAGGCTCGAAGGGCGGGAGCTTCTTGGACTTGAGGGCTCGCCGCGCCGCCGGGAACAGGTGCTCCGCCGCCGTCTCCGGCAGGCCCTTCTCGCCGCTCCACGCCTCCGCAGCCGTCCACTCGGCCTTGCCGGCCGCCTTCAAGGCGCCGTCCTTGGCCCGCGTGAACCGCTGCGTATACACCTCGCCCTTCCACCCCGGGAGGGTCCCCGTCACGGCGGCGCCGGGACGACGGTCCGCGTCGGCCTCCAAGCGGCTGACCGCGACGGCGGGGATCTTCAGGGCGTAGCCCAAGGCCGACGCGAACGACAGCCCGATGCGGATGCCGGTGAAGCGGCCCGGCCCCGACGCCGCGACGACCGCGTCGAGGTCCTTCAGGGCGAGCTTCGCCTTCTTGAGCGCGGCGTCCACCGCCGCCCACAGCTGGTCGTCGTGGGAGTTCATGCCGCGCCGCGAGGCGCGATAGACCTTGCCGTCGCGAGCGACGGCGACCGTCAGCACGTCGCTGGTCGCGTCGACGGCGAGAAGGTTCACGCGAGCTTCCCCGCCAGGGCCTTGGCGCGCGCGCCGCGCGCCTTGAAGCGCAGCCGCCTCCCGTCCTTGGAGTGCGCGAGGCTCACTTCGAGACGCTCCTTGGGCCAGCCCGCCGCGACGGCGCCGGGCCACTCGACGACGACGGCGCCGCGGGGGTCGCGCAGGAGGTCGTCGAGGCCCACCTCCGACGCGTCGTCCCCGGCGAGGCGGTACATGTCGAGATGATGCACGGTCAGGCGCTTGCCGCGGTAGACGTGGGCCAGCGCGAAGGTCGGGCTCGACACGCGGCCCTTGTACCCCGCGCCGCGCGCGACGCCGCGCGTGAAGGTGGTCTTGCCCGCGCCCAGCTCGCCCTCGAGAAGGACGAGGTCCCCCGGCGCGAGCAGGCGGCCCAAACGCGCGCCGACGGCCTCGGTCTGGGCGGCGGTCTTCGTCGCGATCACGCTAGAGGGCGGCGAAGGCCTTCGGCAGATAGTCGACGAGGTCGGACGAGGTCGCGGCGTAGGCGGTGAGCTCCTTCTCCGCCGCCTCGCCGGCCGCGCCGTGCAGCCAGGCGCCCAGGCAGGCCGAGCGGAAGGCCAGGTCGCCGGAGACGCGGCCGGAGGCCAGCATCTGCGCCCACAGGCCCGCGATGAGCCCGGTGAGCACGTCGCCGGAGCCCGCCTTGGCCAGCGCCGCCGAGCCCGTCATGTTGACGACGGTGCGCAGGCCGGACGCGATGAGGGTGCGGTTCCCCTTCAGCAGGACCACGCCGCCCCAATCGCGGGCCAGGCGCTCGACGCTCTTGGCGCGCGCGCTCTCTCCTTCCGCGCGCGCGGACCGGAGGATGCGCGACATCTCCTTGGGGTGCGGCGTGAACACGCACGCCTGCTTGCGGGACTTGAGGAGCTGTATGACGCCGTCGGGCTCCTGCCCCGCGAGGACGTTGAGCGCGTCGGCGTCGACGACCGCGGGGACGGGGATGCCCGAGAGCGCGTGCAGGACGAAGCGCGCCGCGTCCGAGTGCGTGGTCAGGCCCGGTCCGATGGCCAAGGACGTCGTCTTGCGGTCGGCGGCGTAGCGCTTGAGCTTCTCGACGCCGTCGGTACGGAACACGCCCGACGCGTTCTCCGGCAGGCCCACGGTCATGGCCGAGGGCACCGCCCCGGCGACGACGTGGGACACGCTCATCGGCGAGGCGACGGTCACCAGACCGGCGCCGGAGCGCAGCGCGCCGCGGGCCGCGAGGATGGCCGCGCCGGCCATGCCGCGCGAGCCGGCGACGACGAGGACGTGGCCGTAGACGCCTTTGTGGTCCTCGGGCAGCCGCTCGACGAGGGCTTCCTTGAGCTCCGCGCGCGACAGGGGCTTGGCGCTCACGCCGTCTCGATGGCGAGCAGGCGCTTCCAGCTCGGCGGGATGCGCTGCCGCGGGTGCGGCACCAGGCTGCCCATCAGCGACCAGCGCGGCTTCTCCGGGCGCGTGCGCAGGGGCATGCCGCACTCGTCGGGGAGCTTGTCGGCCTTGCGCAGGTTGCAGACGCGGCAGGAGGTGACGACGTTGGTCCACTCATGCGGCCCGCCGCGCGAGCGCGGCAGGACGTGGTCCAGGTCCAGCTCGTCGGTGGGCTTGCGCTTGCCGCAGTACGAGCAGCGGTGATGGTCGCGCGCGAACACGTTGTGCCGCGTGAAGGCCACCTCGCGGTGCGGGACGCGGTCGTAGTTGGTGAGGCGCACGACCTCCGGCACGGCGATCTTGAGGGAGGGCGACCGCACGAAGCCGCCGGAGAAATCGACCCAGTTGGAGGAGGCCTCCACCCAGCGCTCGAAATCGTACCCGATGAGCTCGTCGTCGAGGGCTTCGGCCAGCCCCCGGTAAACGAGAGCGACCGCGCGTTGCCAGTCGGCGACCGCGATGGCCCTAAAACTGCGGTTCAGGATGAGGGTGCGGCTCATCCCCCCTAGATTAACAGGGGAAGAGCTGAAAATCAACGGGGGGTGGGGGCCCCGGGGTCGCTTATTTAGGGAAGGGGGTCAGTCCGGCAGGTTCATCAGATACGACGTCAGCTTCCGTATCCTGCCGCCCTGCATCTCGAACACGTCGCAGAAGACCATATTAAGGGGTTTTCCCCCTTTGAGATGGGTCCGCACGGTCCCCTCGGCGATGACCACGCCGTCCTCCTCGGTGAGTCGGGAGACCTTGATGTCGGGCTTGCCCTCGAAACAGTCGTCGCCCTCGATCTCCTTGTCGAACTCGGCCTTGCCGTTGCGGACGAAGGCGCCGGGGAGGACCCACTGGACGTCGTCGGTGAGACAGTCCAGCACGCCCGCGTGGTCGTGCACGTGGAAAGCGGCCATATAGCGCTCGACCGTCTTCTTGTTCACGGACATAGGCTTACTTAGGCCCCTCTCCAAACCCGGACATCATCAGGAAGAGCCCCCCCGCGCACAACGCGATCAGCCCGTAGTCCACCACCGGCGCCCCGAACCCGCCCCACACCTTCTCCGCCAGCAGCAGCAGGACGACCTTCAGCACGCCCGACAGCGCGAACAGGCCCACGCCCCGCGCCACGTTCGGCATGTTGGACTCTTTCGCCTTGAACAGGCAGATGTAGATGAAGACGAGCACGCCCGAGAGCAGGGAGAGCCCGCCGAGGATCAGGCCGATGGTCTTCAACGTTTCCATGATGCCGCTCCTGGCTACAGTTTGATGGCGAAGGCGACGGCGTGGTCGCGGCCGTGGGAGAGGGAGAGCTTCAGGCGCTTGGCGGGCCGGCCCTTGATGGTGACGAGGGGCCGCCCCTTCTTGTCGCGGGAGACGGAGATGGCGTTGAAGGTGACGTCGGCCCGGCCCAGCGCCTTGTACACGGCCTCCTTCGCGGCGAAGCGCACGGCGAAATGGGGCCAGGGGTCCTTCTTCGACAGGCAGTAGTCGATCTCGGCCTGAGAGAAGACGCGGGGCAGGAACTTCTTGTTGCGGCGGGCGAGGGACTTGATGCGCGGGATCTCGACGATGTCGACGCCGAGCTCCA
>CAZTZW010000096.1:0-8324 GCA_964618085.1 uncultured Elusimicrobia bacterium | reverse complement strand
GATGGTGCCGAAGTAGTGGTCCTCGAGCTGCTGGCCCTTGGGGCTGGCGGCGCCGAAGAGGGTGCGGCCGGCGAGCAGCAGGTCGGGGCGCTGCTCGTAGTACTTGGCGTCGACGAGGAAGTACTCCTGCTCGGCGCCGAGGGTCGCGACGACCTTCTTGGCGTCGCTCTTGAACAGGCCCAGCACGCCGAGGGCGGCGTTGTTGAGCGCCTCGATGGAGCGCAGGAGGGGCGTCTTCGTGTCCAGCGCGTGGCCGGTGTAGGAGACGAAGCAGGTCGGGATGCACAGCGTGCTCCCGGCCGCGCTCTCCAGGATGAAGGCGGGAGAGGTCGGGTCCCACGCGGTGTAGCCGCGCGCTTCGAACGTCACGCGCAGACCGCCCGAAGGGAAGGAGGACGCGTCGGGCTCGGCCTGCACGAGCATCTGGCCCGTGAAGGTCTCGATGACGGTGCCCTGGCCGGTCGGGTCGATGAAGGCGTCGTGCTTCTCGGCGGTGGCGCCGGTCAAAGGCTGGAACCAGTGGCAATAGTGGGTGGCGCCCGTCTGGATGGCCCACGTCGTCATCGCCGCGGCGACGGCGTTGGCCGAGTCGAGGTCGAGGCGGCCGCCGGTCTCGATGGCCTCCTGGACGGTGCGGAAGGTCTCCTTGGGCAGGAGCAGCTTCATCGTCTCCAGGCCGAACACGTTGCAGCCGTAGTAGTCGGACACCTTGGGACGAGCGGGCGCGGCGGACGGCGAGGCGGGCAAGGCGGACTTCGTGGTCATGTCGAGCACTCCTCGGGACGCGTGGGGCATTCACCCTCCATGCGGTATGTAGTCGACTCCGGCGGTCTTATCCCGGGACAGGTTGTATCCCCGTCGTCGGGCCTCCGACCGTCGGGCCTATTTTACCTATCTCCCGACGGGCGTGTCCATGACATCGCCGTGACGGCGGCGTCGGGATCCCACGGACCAGGGCCCAGGGACTTTTAGGCCTGGGCCTAGGCCCAATAACTTCGGACTCCCCGGGTCCTCGGACCCGTACGGCTTAAGATACTTCGCGCTTAGAATCTCCGGAGCCTCACTTCCCCGGAGGGAATAAATGTCCTCGTTCACCCGCTCTCGTTGGTGCCGCTCCATCGCGCTGCTCCTCGCGCTCGCCGTCCTCCACTCCGCTCCCGGCCTCGCCGCGTACTCGGCCCTCGCCGCCAACCTCAAGACCGCCCCCGTCGCCGGCGGCAACGCCGTCGCCCCCATCCGCGTGGCCCCCATCGGCTCCATGACGCTCGTCGCGCCGCACCACGGCCTGATGCCCGGCTCCTTGACCCCCTCCCTTAATACGGTCTCCGCCGCCCCGCTGATGAGCGCCCCGTCCAACGCTCCCGCGGCCGCGCCCCTCGCCCTCGCCGCTCCCGCCGCGGCCTTGCTGCCCGCCTCCCAGAACGCGCCGGCCGCCGCGCCCGCGACCGCCGTCGGCTCCCTCCAGGAGACCGCGGCCGCCATCGAGGCGGCGAAGACGACGTCCGCCTCGGCCCTGTCCGCCGCGCCGGTGCTCGGCCGCTTCTTCGAGGGCTGGCGCACGCGCCCCGACGCCCTGCCGCCCGTCGTCGCCCCTCACGACGCGCCCTCCTTCACGCCGCTCGCCGCGCCCGCCGACTCTCCCGAGACGCCCTCGAACGTCCCGTCCCCCTCCGTCGCGAAGAACGACGCCCCCCGCAGCCTCCCCGTCGGCCTCGGCCTCGCGCTCGCCATCGGCGGCGGCGTCGGCGCCTGGTACGCCGCGCCCATCCTCGTCCCCCTCATCGTCTACGCTCTCGGCTCCATCCCCTTCGTGACCGTCCCGGCGCTGCCGCTGCTCGCCTACACGAGCGTCGTGACCGCCCTCGGCGCGGCCGCAGGCTTCGCCGCCTTCTCCACGCGCACCTGGGCGAACTTCCCCGCCGACCTGCGCGACGACGCCGTCGGCGCGGCGCGCACCACCTTCCGCTTCTGGGCCCGCTTCGGCATGATCTTCGACTCGGTCCTGCGCGGCAAGTCCACCGACGAGGTCATGAACGGCGAGGTGTCGGGCAACATCTTCAAGCACGCCGCCATCGCCTGGCCCTTCGTCGCCGTCGGCTACGTCTTCGTCCCCGTCGCCTTCGTCCTGGGCGCGGCCTGGCGCGTCGTCGGCACGCCCATCCTCGCCGCCTTCCGCGGCGCCAAGGACGTCATCGTCGGCTTCATCCCGTGGATGTCCCAGGTGATCGACTTCGCGGTGCGCCTCCTGCGGAACATCGTGCCGTTCGTCGGCGGCTTCCTGTGGGGCGTCGTGCGCGGCCTGTTCGCCGGCGGCTTCGCGGGCGCGGTGATGCTCGCCGGTCCCATCTACCGGGACGCGGTCCGGGCCGATTACACGCCGTACAGCCTCCCCGCGGTCATCGGCCACCGCCTGCTCCAGCTCGCCGCCCTCCTCTCCGTGCTCGTCGTCGGCGCCGCGGGCTTCGTGGTCGGAGTCCTCGTCTCTCCCCTGCACGCCCTTCTCTCGGGCCTCAAGTGGGCTTTCGACTGGTCGGACGTCTCCCTGCGCGCCCGCGCGTTCTTCGCGCGCTGGGACGGCGCCCTGCGCGACGACGAGGCCTTGAAGCTCCTCGTCTCGCGTCCGCTCCCCGTCGCGTCGGTCGAGACCCTCAACGCCCGCCGCGTGCGCCTCCTCAATAACGTCCTCATCGCGGCGCCCCTCCTCCTCGCCCTGCCTTTCGTGGCGCTGGCGACCTTGATCCGATCCGTGAAGGCCGCGTTCGGCCCCAAGAGAGACGCCGTCGAGTGGGAACTCCCCATCAACGGCGGCATCGCCAGGGACGGTAAAGAGCGCGTCGTCGCCGCGGACGCCTCCGCGACGCCCGCTATCCCGCTCCTCCTCGGCCTGATGGGCGCCTCGGGCGCCGTGTACGCCTACTCCCTCTTCGGAGCGTCCTTGGTCATCCCCGCGGCGTGGCTGGCCCTCCTGCCCTGGGCCGTTCCCGCCTTGGTGACGGCCGTCCTCCCGTGGGTCGCGGCGGCGCTCCTGGGCGCCGGCGTCGGCTTCGCGCTGAGCCAGCCGAAGTCCCTTGGGGTCATCCCCGGCCGCGCCGTCGACGACGTGAAGGACGGCGCCGCCATCGCCTGGGGCGCTTGGACCGAGGCCGGCCGCCGCACGGTGCAGGCGGTTCTGGGCACCGATAAGGCCGCGCCCCTGGGCACTTTCCTGGGCTTCATCCCCGCGCTCGTGATGGCCGCTCTCTCCGGCCTGAGCTCGCTCAGCTACGCCCTCGTCACCGGCGGCATCAAGGCGTCCTGGACGGGCTTCCAGGAGGGCATCCGCCAGATCCTTCCCCTCCTGCGCCGCTTCGCCGACTGGGCGCTGGAGGTCCTGAAGAACATCGTGCCCTTCGCCGCCGGCTTCGTGTGGGGCGCGTTCACCGGCTTCCTCAAGACCGCCATCTCCGCGGCCGCCGTGTTCTTCATCCCGGCCGTCGAGGCCTTCCAGGCCGAGGACGACGCGCGCACCAAACCGTCCGAGGCGCAGATCACCGCCGGCGTCGTGCTCGCCCTGACCATCCTGCCCCTGGCTCTCGCCGTCGCCGTCGGCGGCGTCGCCATCGGCGCCACGCTCGGCCTGCCGTTCATCGTCGCCTTCGGCATCTCCAAGGGCGTGCAGTGGTCCAAGCCTTCCGAGTCCTCGATCGCCTACTGGCGCGCCTGGGAGCGCACGGCCCTCCCGCACGCCGTGACTTTGGGCAGCCACGCCTTCAAGGGCGTGTTCAAGGGCGTCGGCGACGAGATGCCCGCGTGGCGCGTGTTCACGCGCGTGACGAGCTCCTTGCTCGGCGCGCCGTCGACCGCGCTCGTCCTCATCGGAGTCGGCGCGAAGGCCTTCTCCCAGAGCTTCCGCGACGCCAAGCGCGTCGCCGCCGGCGGCGACCTGGGCCAGACTCCCGCGGAGCCTACGGCTCCTTCCATCGAGCCCTCCGGAACCCCGCTGTTCGTCCCCGCCGGCAAGCCGCCGGTGGTCTTGGCCGCCGTCGCGGGCCTCGTCGGGCTCGCGGCCGGCGCCGCGTCGGCCTTCTTCTTCGGCCTGCCCTTCCTGGCGGGCCTGGCCGGCTGGACTTTGTGGGCCGGCTACGCCGCCGTGTTCGCGGGCCTTCCTCTCATGGGCCTGGCGACCGGCTTGGCGCTGACCCAGCCCGTGTTCTGGGCGAACGTGGTCGGCTCCTCGATGGAGCACGGCAAGGCGGGCATGAGCCGCTCCTACGCGTACTGGCGCAACTCCGCGGACTCCGCGCTGAAGTCCCTGTTCGGCGTGGAGCGCGGCTCCCTCCTCACCATCCCGCACCGCCTCGTCGGCGGCGTCCTGGGCTTGTTCTGGGCCGTGGGCGGCATGCTCTACGGCGCGGGCGCGGCCTTCTTCGTCGGCGCCTACGAGGGCGCGCGGCAGGTGGTCTACGAGATCCTGCCCGCGCTGCGCGTCGCCTTCGAGACCGTGATGAAGGTCCTGCGCCGCGCCGTGCCCTTCGTCTTCGGTCTCGTCGGCGGGCTCATCGGCGGCGTCATCGGCTCGGCGGCGTTCGGCGCCCTGCTCCTGGGCCGCCCGTACTTCCAGCACGTCGTGACCGAGGACTTCTACGCGTACGGCGTCCTCGGCAAGCTCGGCAACCTCTTCCTCAAGCTCGTCGCCGGCGTCCTCGGCGTGCTGTTCGGCGCGGCCGGCGCCGCCATCGGCGTGCTGGTCGCGGCGCCCTACGCCCTGACGGCCGCGCCCGCGCTCGCCTTCCGCTTCGCGGACATCGGCGGGCCGGCGCAGCGCTTCTTCGACCACTGGAGCTACGGCGCCCTGCGGCAGGAGATGCGCCGCATCAACCAGCTGACCTCGAAGTTCCGCTTCGAGGACGCGAAGGACGGGAAGCGTCCCACCTTGGCCGCGGGCTGGATCCGCATGGCCAACGTCCTGCCGGCGACCATCGCGGCGGTCTTCGCCGCGGGCATCGCGGGCCTGGTGTCCTACTTCCGCAGCCTGGGCGCGGCCTACAAGTCGTCGACATCGGGCCAGCCCATCCCCGAGCCCACCGTGGACGCGGAGTCCAACCGCGAGTGGGAGCGCACCTGGAGCCGCTCCGGCTCGGCGGCGCGGGGCTTCTTCAAGCTGGGAGCGTTCGGCGCGGCCGTCGGAGCCGGGCTGTGGGCGTTCTCGACGTGGACGCCGCTCGGCCTGGCCGGCTGGCTCCTCGTCGGAGCGGCCGCGGGATTGGGCGTCGCTCTCGCCCTGACTTTGGCCGCCGGCTTCGCCGTGTTCGCGCTGATCCTCTGGATCAGCGGCCAGCTCCGCTAGTCTCCGCCGTATCCGAAGAACGCCGGGCGGCGCTCACGCGCCGCCCGGCTTCTTTTCAGAGGACGGTCAGGCGGAGGCCAGCTGCCGGAGAGCCGCTTCATCGAGGACGACGCTCGCGGCGTGAGCCTGTTCCGCCTCGACGGCCTTGAGCACGCCCCGGCGGCGGAGCAGGCGCACCGCGGCGCTGACGCGCTCGGCCTCCAAGCGGACGGCGGGCACGTAGGACTGCTCGCCGCCCCATAGCGCGGCGAACGACGGCACGTGCAGGCGGCCGTCCTCGCCGTAGCCCGCGTAGGCGAGCACGTGATGGACCACGGCGGCCTCGTCGGGCGTCAGCGTCGACGCGCGCGGGAGCAGGGCCGTCAGTTTGGAGACCAAGGCCGCGCGGGCCTGGGGCGCGCTGCTCATGAACGCGGAGCGGTCGCGCGCGACCGGCTCAGCCGCCGGCGGAGGCTCGGCCGGTAGCGCCTTGGGCTGCGCCTGATGATAGATGACGCCGCGCGTCTTGCCCTTCATGACGACCTTGCCCTTGGCGTTGGTCACGACGAAGGTGAAGGAGGTCCGCCAGTACCGCGGCGTCTTGACGACCTTCCCCACCTTGCCGCGGCACAGCAGCTCCTCGCCCGCGTAGACCGGACGCAGGAAATCGAAGAAGATGTCGGCCGCGACGAAGTCGAGATCGCCGCCGAGCTTGGTGGGCAAGGTGGCCGTGAGCAGGCCGTGCGCCATCAGGCGCCCCTTCTCGTCGCGCTCCAGGTGGTGGCGGCCCTTGTCGCCGGACAGCTCCGCGAACGCGCGGATGTCCTCCTCCGTGAAGGTCCGGCGCCATTCCGTGACCTGCCCGGTCTTCGGCGGGGTCACTTCTTGGGCAGTTCGGCGAGCGCTTCGAGGCCCTGGAGGCCGCCGTCGACGTGGAACCGCTCGGTGTAGGAGAGCGGGATGTCGTGCGGCTTGGCGTCCGTGGGCGGCCCGCCGAAGGGCACGGTCACGGTCTGTCCCGCCTCGACGGCGACGGTCTTGCCGAGCGCCGTCACCTCGATGCGGTGGCCGAAGCCCGCGTACGTCGTGGTCTTGTCCTTGTCCGACTTGCCCCAGAACAAGGTGCCGCGCACCGCGGCGACGGCCGCCGGCGTGCGGACCTTGAAGGACATGCCCTTCTCGAGCTTCTGGCGCAGGCCGATGAGGAACTCGCCGCGGGCGAAGTCGAGGACGGTGCGCCGCGGCGTGCCGGAGAGGACGAAGGAGGTGTTCTCGTGGATGAGAACGGCGCCGCGGTCCTTGAGCAGGACCTGGGCCACGGCCCCGGGGCCGGTGCGGATGGAGTCTCCATAGAGGAGAGGCTCCCCGCCCTTGGCCTTGTGGCGGGTCTTGGAGCCGGCGCTCCCGATGGTCACGTGGCCCGCGATCTTGGCCAAGGTAGCGTCGCCCTCCTGGGCGGCGGCGGGAACGGCGAGCAGGACGGCCAGAAGCAGGTGTAGGATCAATGTGTTCTCCAGGCGATGATTATAGGTGACTATAGGCCCCCTGTCATTACAGACTCTTGACGTCCGCGTCCAGTCGCGCTACCCTCCCCGCTATGAACCGCGCCCGGCTCGCCGTCCTGCTCGCCGCAGCCGCCCTCTCCGCCGCCTGCGGGGGAAGCTGCCCCGAGGAGTTCCTCCACGCCTGCGCCAAGAAGGGCTGCGCCGAAAAGGTCAAGGCGGCGCTCGCCAAGGACGCGTCCTTGGCGAACAAGCACGGCGACAAGGGCCGCTTCCCCCTCCACGTGGCGGCCGACGGCGACATCGCCGAGGCACTCATCGCCGCGGGCGCCGACGTCTCGACCATCTCCGGCGAGCAGATGAGCCCGCTGAGCTACGCGACCCAGCGCGACCGCGGCGACGTGGTCAAGGTCCTGCTCGCGGCGGGAGCCAAGGTCCACGACCCGGTGTACGAGGCGCGGCGGGCCGTGCGCAGCGGGCAGCCCTCGGTGCTGACGGCCTATCTGGATTCCGGCGTCTCGCCCGATGAGGGCATGCTGCTCGACGCGGTCATCAACGACAAGGTCGCCGTCGCCCGCGTCCTGCTCGAACGGGGCGTCTCCGCGAAAGCCGCCATGGGGGCGGACATGAAGCTGCTCTCCTTCGGGGGGTCCGGACCCGCCGCTCCTCCCGAGGACGTGAGCGGCAAGAGCGCCCTCGAACTGGCCAAGTCCGGCGCGATGCGTGAGCTCCTCAAGAAGCACGGCGCCTGACCCTCCTTGACGTCCGTCGTCGGAGGGGGTAAAATATGAGCGGCGCAGTCAGGATTGAGCGCCAGGAGCCGCCATGCTGACCATCACCCCCAAAGCCGCCGAGAAGATCGTCGATTTCATCAAGACCGAGGAATCCGCCAAGGGCAAGTCCCTGCGCCTGCGGGTCGCCCCCTCCGGCTGCGCCGGCTACGAGTACCGCATCGGCTTCGACGACAAGGGCCCGGCCGACAAGGTCCTCCCCCAGTCCGGCTTCGACGTCGTCGTCGACGCCGACAGCATGAAGTTCGTCGAGGAAGCCACCATCGACTACTCCGAGGACGAGACCTCCTCCGGCTTCAAGATCAAGAACCCCGGCGAGAAGGGCTCCTGCGGCTGCGGCAAGTCCAAGCAGTTCTAAGAACGTGGTCACGCTCACTGAGAAAGCCGCCAAGAAGGTCTCCGCCCTCGCCGCCAAGAAGGGGGCGCCGGCCGTCCTGCGCGTGAAGGTCGGCTCCGGCGGCTGCTCGGGCATGAGCTACGAGTTCGTCGTGGGCGACGCCGGCGCGCCCGGCGACGCCGTCTTCGAGGGCTTCGGCGCCAAATGCGTCGTCGACGGCAAGGCCGACTTCTTCATCGGCGGCTCACAGGTGGACTACGCCGAGAGCCTGATGGCGTCGGGGGCAAGCAAGCTCCAGATGTATTATGTCGGCCCGAAAGATCGGCCGATCATGCGCACGACGCCTTATACCGATCAGGCGCAGACCTTCGACAAGCTCTATCCCGGCC
>CAZTZW010000095.1:0-8356 GCA_964618085.1 uncultured Elusimicrobia bacterium | reverse complement strand
CCGGCGCCAACGGCAATATCATCTCCGCCTCCTCCATCACCACCACCGGCGGCGTATTCGCCACGAGCTTGAGCGGCAGCGGCTCAGGATTGACCAACCTCAACGCCTCCAACATCGCCTCCGGCGCGGTGCCCAACGTCCGCGTGGACCTCTCCACCATCACCACCGCCCTCGCGCTCAAGGCCAACCTCGCCGGCGCCACCTTCACCGGCGCTTCCGGCATCACCAACGCCGCCTTCACCGCCACCGGCGCCGGCGGCCACATCGTCTCCGGCGCCTCCATCACAGCCTCCGCCTTCTTCGGCAACGGCGCCAACCTCACCGGCATCGTCGCCGCCACGGCGAGCTCGCTCGCGGCCGATCCCGCGAACTGCAGCGCGGGTCTAGCGGCGGCCGGCGTGGATGCGAGCGGCGTCGCGCAGGGATGCTTCACGCCGAGCGCGATACCGGCGGGACTCATCGTGATCGCGCTTACGGCCTGTCCTGTGGGCTTCACGGAGCAAACGGCGTTCCGGGGCCGCTTCACCGTCGGCACGCCCGCGTCGGGCACGGACGGCGGGACCGTCGGAACGGCGCTGACGGACTTGGCGAACATGACGCATACCCACAGCTTCACGCCTGCGGGCACGAACTCGGCGCCCACGTTCACGGGCACCAACGCCAACACCGGCGCCAACAGCGTCGGCCACACGCACACCATCACGACGGACGGCAACAGCGTCGGCCACACGCACACGATGACGACCGGCGGGCCGAGCGCCAACACTTGTACCAACACCACCGCCAACGCCACTTGCGGCGGCCCGAGCGCGGCGAGCACGGGCCACACCCACAGCGGCACGACGAGCGGCGAGAGCGCCAGTCACACGCACAGCGGAACGACCGCGGGCGAGAGCGCCACGCACACGCACAACATCACCCCGGCGGGCACCGTGTCGGCGCCGACCTTCACGGGAAGCGGAGGGACCACGGGCTCCGGCACGACGACGCCGCCTTACATCCAGGTCCGCTTCTGCATGAAGGACTGACGGCCGTCGGGGCTACTTCTTCTTCGCCGCGAGGCTGTCGAGGTTCCGGCGGGCGATCTCGAGCTTGGGGTCGAGGATCAAGGCGCGCTCGAACTCGGTGCGGGCCATGTCGTGCTTGCCCTGCTTGACGTAGAGGTTGCCGAGGTCGTTGTGAGCGGCGGCATAGTTCGGGTCGAGCGCCAGGGCGCGCAAGTAGGCGGCCTGCGCTTCGTCGAGCATGCCTAGGTCGAACAGGACGTTACCGGCCATCGACTGGGCCGGCACGGACGCGGGGCTCAGCTCGATCACCTGACGGAAGGCCTTGAGCGCCTCGGGCAGGCGACGCGCGGAATACTCGTAGCGGCCGAGGTCGAACAGCGTCTCCACGTCCTTCGGATTGAGCTTCAGGCTTTCCCGCAGCGTCGTGACGGCTTGATCCCACTGGCTACGGCCGGCATAGAACTCCGCCAAGAGATTCCGCGCCAAGACGAAGTCGGGCTTGATCGCGAGCGACTCCCGGAATTCGCGCTCGGCCTCGCCGGCCTGGCCGGCCTGGCCGTGCATCAGCGCGAGGCTCAAGTGGATCGCCGCCTTTTCGGTGGTGGTGATCAAAACGCCGTCGGCGGCGCACGCCGCGCGCGGGAGAAGCAGCACCAGGAGGAATTGGGCCAGCACGGGCGCTATTATATACTATGGGTCATGCGAGCGTGGCATTGCCTTGCGCTGATCACAGCGGCAGTGCTCCTGACATACTCGGGCTCGCTGAAGAACGGCCTCGTCGGCTTCGACGACAGCGCGGCGGTCTCCGGCTCGCGTGGCGGCGGCGACGCGGCGCGGGGATGGGCCGCGGAGCTGGCCTCCGACCCTCTTCGCGCCGTTCCCAGGCTCGTCCTCAGACGGCAGCTGACCAGCCTGTCCAAGGGGCTCGACTTCATGGTCTGGGGAGACGACTGGTGGGGCCATCACCTTACGAGCGTGCTCCTGCATCTCGGAGCCTCATGGCTGGCCTTCTCGATCGCCGCGGCGCTGCTCGGCTCCGCGGAGGGCGGCTTGGCCGCGGCCCTCGTCTTCGCTTTGCATCCGGTGCAGGTCGAATCGGTGGCCTATCTCGCGGGCAGGCGGGATGTCCTCAGCGGCTTGCTCTGCCTGCTCTCCTTCCGATGGTGGCTGCGGTCGCTGGACGGAGATAAAAGGGGGGCGAAGGCCGTCGCCGCGGCCGCTTGGCTCGCCGCGATGGCCGCCAAACAATCCGCCGTGGCGCTCCCCGCGCTGTGGTTCGCGGGCGCTTGGGCTCGCCGCCCGGCGGAGGGACCGCTGGGAGCGTGGCGGCGGAACCGCTGGTTGTGGGGCGCGCTGGCCGGAGGCGTCGCCTGCGTCATCGCGGCGCACTTCGCGGAGGCGGGCCGATACGCCAGCGGCATGGCCGTGCCCGAAGCCCAGTGGCACGGCGGTTCTCCTTGGCGGCAGTTGACGACCGAGCCCCGCGTGATCCTCCACGCCCTGGGCCTCCTCGTCTGGCCGGCGCGCTTGAGCGCCGACTACAATGGCGCGTTCACGCCGTCCGATTCCTTGACCGACCCCCGGACCCTGGGAGCCTGTCTCGGGTTGCTCGCGGCGGGAGTCCTCGCGTTGCTCGGGGCTCGCCGCAGCTCTTTGGCGGCCTTCGCAGCGGTCTGGATCGCCGCGACCTATGCGCCGATGATCCATCTTCTGCCGACCACGCACAACCTCGAGAGTTTCGCCGAGCATTGGCTCTACTTGCCGGTCTTCGGGATCGGGCTGCTGGCCGCCATGCTCTTCGTCCAAGCTCATCGCCGAGCGCCGAAAGCGGCCTGGGGCGTTCTAGCGTGCCTCGCGCTGACGCTGGGCGCCCGCTCCACCGCGCGCGCGCGCGTCTGGCGAGACGACCTGACTTTTTGGACCCAGGCGGCCCGAGACTGTCCCGCCTGCGCGCGCCCGCGAGGGGGCCTGGCCGAGGCCTGGCGCGTCCGCGGCCGCGACGACGAAGCCGAGCGGCTGCTCGCGGAAGCCATCGCGCTCGATCCGACCGACCCCCGCCAGCGGATATCCCTCGCCGCGATCCAGCTGGAATCCGGGAGACTGGACCAGGCCAAAAGGACTTTGCGCGAGGCGCGGGACATCCCGCTGGGGCGGACGGCGTTCGACGGCCCGATCCAATATCAACTCGCCCTCATCGAGCTCCGCCAAGGCCAGCCCCTGAAGGCTTTAGTGCGGTCGAGCAACGTGCCCTACGACAGGGCCCATCTCAGAGGCTACGCTCACTTCCTCCTGCGGCGCTACGACCGGGCCGAGCACGCGCTCCGCCGCGCTCTATCCACGAATCCTCATGACGTCGCCATCCTGGCCGATCTGGCGAACGTCCTTCTCATCCGGGGCGGCTACGACGAGGCCGCCCGATTCCTTGAGCGGGCCGAGAGTCTCGCTCCCAGCCGAGCGGACATCCTCGTCAACCTGGGGAAGGCCCACACCGAGCGCAAGGATTACGCCGCGGCCCATCGACGCCTCGCGCGGGCGACCCACCTAGCCCCTCGTTACGCTCCGGCATGGCTGGCCCTCTCCGAGCTCGACCGCCGGAGAGGCTTCGCCGCCGCGGCCCAGAACTCCAGCTCGACGGCGGCCTACCAGGCGCTCTCCGCCGCGCTCGCGACGAAGCCGCGCAAGAAGGCGCGGCCGTGATCGCTGCTTCACCGGTGGAGACGATCCGCGTCGCGGACCAGGGAGAGGCGGGCCCGTGCCGCGCGCGGAACACCGCGCTCCGCTCGGCCCGCTCACCCTGGGTCTTCCTGCTCGACGACGACGCCGCCCCGACCGAGGGCTGCCTCGAGCGGCTCTTGGAAGTAGCTCGGGCGCATCCCGACGCGGCGATCGTCTCGCCGCGGATCCTGCGCGCCGAGGAGCCTTCCCGGGTCCATTACGACGGCGGGTGCGCTCACTTCCTGGCCGAGCTGTGCCTGGACAACGCCTGGCGTCCGGCCGCGGCCGCGGGGCCGGCCGGACTCCGCCCGACGGCCGTCGCCACCACGGCGCTCCTGATCCACCGCGACAGAGCCGTAAGCTGCGGGCTGTTCGACGAGGAGCTCGTCTTTTTCCGCGAAGACCTGGAGTTCAGCCTGCGCCTGCGAGCCCAGGGGTGGACGATCCGGCACTGCCCGTCCGCCGTCGTCCTCCACGGACGGCCGGACGGCTCGCGCGGAGAACTCCACCGCCGCCGGACGTTCTTTCAGACGCGGAACAGGTGGTGGATCATCATGAAGTTGTGGGAGACGCGGACGATACTCCTGACCTTGCCTCTGCAGGCCGCCTACGAGATGCTGAACCTCGCGCTGGCGCTGCGCCGCGGAGAGCCGGGCCAATACTTCGAAGCGTTCGCGGACCTCTTCCGCCGGCGGGCCTCGATCCTGGCCGCACGCGAACGGTTCCAGGCCGCGCGGCTCGTGCCGGACCGGCGGCTCTTGGGAGCCCCGGAGCTGACCTGGAGACCGGAGGTAGCGGCGCTGCGCTCGGCCCTTCCGCTCAAGCGCGTCGTGGACGCGGTCTGCCGGGTCTGGTGGCGTCGATGCGCGTGACGGTGGCCGTCCCCACTCGCGGGTTCGACGCGGCGTTGCTGCGCGGCTGCCTGCGGTCCGTCTTCGACCAGCGGCCGGAGCCGGAGGAAGTGCTCGTCATCGACAACGGCGGCGGCGCGGCCGCGTCGCTTCGAGAGGAGTTCGGCCCGGGACTTCGGGTCCTGAGCGAGCCGCGCGCCGGCGTCTCGCACGCCCGAAACCTCGCCGTCGCCGAGGCCTGTGGAGAGATCATCGCCTTCCTCGATGACGACGTCCGCGCCGAGCCGGGCTGGCTCGCGGCCTTACGCGCGGTCTTTCGATCGCCGGACGTGCTCGCGGCGGGCGGCCCCATCCTGCCCGTATGGGAGTCGCCGCCTCCCGCCTGGCTTCTGTCCAGCTCGCGCGCGCTCGGGACGCAGGGATTGCTCGACCTTGGGCCGGTGCGCCGCGACCTCGACGCCGACGCCGAGTTCCTGGTGGGGGGGAACCTGGCCTGCCGCCGTTCCGCGGTGCTGGCCGAGCGGGGCTTCCGCGTGATCTGGCCCTGCGCCGGGCTTGGCACGATTGCGGACGACTACGAGCTCTCCCGCAGGCTCGCGCGCGAGGGGCGCGCGGTCTACGAGCCCGCGGCGGCCGTGCGCCACTACATCCCGCGCGGGAAGGTCCGCTGGGGTCATGTCCTGCGCCGCGTCTACGCCGCCGAGGCCGCCCGCACGGTACTGGGCGGGCGGCTCGATCCGCGCCGCGGGCCGAAGGCGCTCATGAGCGCCGAGGGACTCGTCTCCGCCGCCGTGGTCCTGGGCCACCTGCGCGCGAGGCTCCTCCCCCGACCATGAAGCGCGCGCTGGCGGCGGCGCTGGGGCTAGCGCTCGCGCTCGTCGCGGGCGAGGGCCTGGCGCGCCTGTTGCGCGGCGGAGACGCCGCGCTGTTTCCCCGGCACCACACGAGCTACCGATACGGCCCTTACACCATAAGAGGCATCCGGGCCAAGGCGCAGTTCTGGCAGACCAGCGCCGACGGCTCCTGGAAGTTCGACACCAACTCCCGTGGGTTTCGAGGAACCAAGGACTTCCCTTACGCCAAGCCCGCGGGCACGCTTCGCGTGCTGAGCCTCGGCGATTCGCACACCCAGGGCTACGAGGTGAGCCACGATGCCGCGTATCCCTCCGTGCTGGAGCGCGCGCTGAAAGATCGCGGCACCGAAGCGGAGGTCATCAACACCGGCGTCTCAGGCTTCGGCACGGCGGAGGAGCTGGTGTTGCTGGAGCACGAGGGAGTCAAATACGCCCCGGACGCGGTCACGCTCGGGTTCTTCGCCAACGATTTCGAGGACAACGTCAACGCGGGGCTGTTCGGGCTCGACGAGCGGAACCGGCTCGTCGAGAAGAAGCACGAACATATCCCGGGCGTGCGCATCCAGGACGCCGTTTACGCCGTCCCGGGGGCGCAATGGCTGAGCGGGAACTCGCATCTCTACTCTTTGGTGTTCAGCGGCTTATGGAACGCGTTGAAGGCTCGCGCGCGAGGCGACCGCGCCGTCGCGGCCGACGACTCCGTGCCCACGGCGAGGGTCGAGCTCGCGGCGGCTCTGATCGAGCGCATGCACCGCTTCTGCGCGGACCGCGGCATACGGCTCATCGTCATCGACATCCCCGCGACGGCCGAAGCCGGTCGATGGCGCGCCTCTTTGCCCGCCGCGCTCGCCGCCCGATTGGACGAGGCGGGCATCGAGTTCGTGGACAGCCGGAAGCTGCTCGCGGCGTCGGATGGGAAGGCCCAGGTTCACCGCCGCCGCGGCTACCGCCACATCACGGAGCACACCCACGCCCTGATCGGCGCCGAGCTCGGCCGACGGCTAGCGCGGCGCGAGCTCGTACAGCGAAAAGCTCGCCGTTAGGACCGGCATCGTCTCCAAGCGTCGCGCCGCGATCCGGCCCGACCGCAGCGCCTCCAGGAAAACGGCGTCTTCGTGGGCGCGGATGCTCCTCGAGCCACCGGCGGAGCTGACCAGGAGATGCGTGGCGCCGCGCGCCTTCAGCTGCCGGAGATCGTTGGCGAGGGACTCCGGCCCCGGGGCCGGCCGGCGGCCCGTCAGCAGCCACGACAGGCTTCCCAGGCTCGCGTACGACAGCGGGATCGCATCGCCGGTCCATCCGTCGCCGGCCGGATGCGGAGGCCTGGTCCCGAGCGAATGGAAACGCCCGTCGAACCGCCTCAACGCGCCGTAGTAGGACAGCGTCGCGGAATCGAAGTGAGCGAGCGAAGACACCACGACGACGCTCAGGGGCCCGCCTCGGAGCGCCGCCGCCCGTTCGAGGGGGGGCAGGAGCTTGCCCATCTCGAGGGAGACCGACTCGCGAGCGTGCGTGGGCCGGCGGAGGAAGTCCGCGAGGTAGCGGCCGGCCCCCAGCAGGAGCAGCCCCGCCGCCAGCGCCGACGCCAACGCGCCGCGCTTAGCCGTCCGGTCGAGAGCGGCGCCCAGGCCGATGACGAGCGCCGGGATCAGGGGCGCCGCATACCTTGGGTCTTTATTGACGCCGAAGGCGAGGACCAGGAACGGGGGCAGGATCCACCAAGGCTGGAATGAACGCGGGAACAGCGCGACCGCCGCCGCGAGCGCGAGCGCGTACGGGCCCGACAGCTGCCCCGCGAGAACGCGCAGATAGGCGAACAGCACGCGCGGGTCGAACACGGCGGCGCTCCCGAAGTCCGCCGCCGTTTGACCGAAGCCCGCGCTGAGCGCGAACCCCACCGCGCGCATCCAGTTGAACCAGTACCAGGTCCCCGCCAGGGCGGCGCCCGTCGCGAGGACCGCAGCGGCGGCGGCATATCGGCGACGGTCGCGGACCGCCAGCAGGAACGGGACGAGGACATACAGCGGGAAGAGCGTCTTCATCAGGAGGCCCAAGCCGAGCACGAGGCCGAGCGCGCCGGCGTGCGCGCGAGAGCGGAGGCCGTCGGAGGCGACCAGGTGGAACAAGAAAGCCGCCGTGAGAGTCGTCAAGCCGAGCTCGACCATGAAGGTCCGGCTCAGGCCGTAGATCGACGGCGTCGTGTTGAGCAGGAAAAGGGAGAACAGGGCCGCGCGGGGACCGGACAGGCGAGCGGCGAGAAGGTAGACATAAAGATTGAGGACGAGCAGCATGGCGGTGTTGGCGTAGAGCGCCGTCTCCGGCGAGAGGCCGAAGGCGAGATAGAACGGAGCGGGAAGCAGCGCGAGCAGCGGCGCCTTGATGTCGCGGCTCGCGTACGCGCTGAAGAACGGGATCACGCCTCGGCCGGCGGCGTGGAAGAGGTCGACGCTCCGGGCGAGATACTCCGCCTGATCGTAGCCCAGAGCGGATCGGTCCGCCCGGACATAGCATAGCTGACCGGCTGCCGCGGCCCCGACGACCAGGAGCACGCCGATCGCGACGGCCGCAGGACCTCCCCCGGACGTTTTCATGGCCCGGCTCAGTCGCCGGTCCGACGCGCGTAGCACCATTCGCAGGCGGGATTGAGCGGACGCCCCGACGCGTGCTCGACGCGGGCGTGACGGAACGCCGGTCCGTCCCAGATCTCCTCGAAGCTCCGGTCTCCGAGATTGCCCATGCTTTCCCAATGCTCGTCGCCGATGAGATGGTTGCACAAACCAATCTCACCATCGTGGCGGACGACGGCGTACAGATACGGCTTCGCGCAGCGACCGTGCGCGGCCACGCTCTCCGCCGCTCGCAGGCCCGCCTCGGGACCGAGAGAACCGAGCGCGTCCCCCGCGACCGGGCCCGCTCCGCCGATGAGGGG
>CAZTZW010000094.1:4533-8396 GCA_964618085.1 uncultured Elusimicrobia bacterium | reverse complement strand
AACTACGCGCGCATCAGCTTCAACGTCGGGCCGACGCTCCTCTCCTGGCTGGAGCGGTCGTCCCCCGACGTCTACCGGGCCATCCTCGAGGCCGACAACGAGGCCCGGGCCCGCTTCCGCGGCCACGGCTCGGCCATGGCCCAGGGCTACCATCACAGCATCCTCCCGCTGGCCGACCCGCGCGACCGCCGCACCGAGCTGGTCTGGGGGCTGGCGGATTTCCGCCGCCGCTTCGGACGCGAGGCCGAGGGCCTGTGGCTGCCCGAGTGCGCGGCCGACGACGCCACCTTGGCCGACGTCGCTTCGTTGGGCGTGAAGTTCGTCATCCTCGAGCCGGGCCAGGCCGCCGAGCCCGTCGTCCCGGGCGTCCCTTATGAATGGAAGGGCGAGGGGCTGGAACTGGCCGTGTTCTTCTACGACGGAGGCCTCTCGCGCGCGGTGGCCTTCGAGAAGGCGATGGCGCACAGCGGCGCCTTCGCCGAGCGCATGATGCGCTCGGTCCCGGCCGCGGCGGAGGACGGCCTGTGCCTGCTGGCCACCGACGGCGAGAGCTACGGCCACCACGAGGCCTTCGCCGAGATGGGCCTGGCCCACCTGCTCACTCGAGACCTGGAGAAGTGGGGCGCCAAAGCCGTCAACCTCGGCTGGTACCTGGAGAAGCACCCTCCGCGCCGGGAGGTCAAGCTCAAGCCGGGGGCGACGTCCTGGAGCTGCGCCCACGGCGTGGAGCGCTGGCGCTCCGACTGCGGCTGCGGACGCGCCGGGGACGGCTCCTTGGCGTGGCGCGCGCCGCTGCGCGCGGCGCTCGACGTCCTGCGCGGCCGCCTCGCCGAGCTCTACGAGAGGACCGGCCCCGGCTGGGAGGCGCGCGACGCCTATATCGAGGTCGTGCTCGACCCCTCCCCCGCCGCGCGCGAGCGCTTCCTGGAGCGCTGGGCGCCGCAGGCGCGCGACGCCGCCGCGCGCGAGCGCATGCTGACCGCGCTCGAGATGCAGCGCCACGCCCTCATGATGTTCACCAGCTGCGGCTGGTTCTTCGACTCCCTCGAGCGCCTGGAGCCCGTGCAGATCCTGCAGTACGCCGCGCGCGCCCTCGAGCTGGCGCGCTCTTTGGGCGAGGACCACGAGCCCGAGTTCCTGCGCCTCCTGGCCGAAGCCCCTTCCGTCGCTCACGGCGACGGCGCCGGCGTGTGGCGCTGGCTCGTGCTCGAGGGGCGCGTGGGCGCCGACGAGGCGGCCGCGCAGTACGCCGTCGAGGCGCTCCTCGGCGAGACCAGCGACGGCGCTCTGGGCTGGAGCGCGGCGCCGGGCCGCCTGACGCGCCGCTCCGAGGGCGGCGTCTCCGCGCTGGCCGGCCGCGCCGCGTTCTCGCGCGGCGGCGGCCCGGCTCAGACGCGCGCCTTCATCGCGGCGCTGCTGCCCGGCCAGAAGGTCCAGGCCTACGTATGCGGCGAGGATGTCGCCGATGAGAGGTTGGACGCTCTGCTCGCCGCCGCCGCGCGCGGCCAGGAGGCGGACCTCCCCTCCGGCCGGCTGTTCCTCCTGCGCGACCTGCGTCCCGACGCGCGCGAGCGGGCGCTCTCCTTGGTGCTCAAGCGCCGTCTCTCGCGCTGGGAGGCGGGCGCGCACGACCAGCTCGACGAGGCCCTGCCCCTGCTCGAGCAGTACCGCGGGCTGGGTCTGCCCGCCCCGGCGGGACTGGCGGAGGAGACGCGCGTCCTGCTCGGCCACGCTTTGGCCGAGGCCGCGCGCGCCTTCGCGTCGGGCTCCACCGACGCGCTCGGCCCGATGTCCGCTCTGCTCGCGCGCGCCAAGCACGCGCGCCTCGAGGTCTCCGCCGCCTCCGCCGAGGAGCCGTTCGCCCGCGGCGTCGAGCGCCTGCTGGCCGAGCTGGCGGAGGACTGGAGCGACGTCCTCCTGACGGAGCTGGCGCGGGCGGCGTCCGTCGGCCGCGAGGCTGGGCTGAGCGAGTGGTTCCCGGCCGCGCAGACGCGCCTCCTGCGCCTGTTCAAGCGCCGCCAAGGAGCGGCCAGCCCCGCCGCCGCGTCCGCCGCCGCCGCCCTGAGCGTCGTCCTCTAGCGGGCGGGCACGGCGCGCATCTCCTCGCGCACGTAGTGCAGGAGGGCCGGCGCGATGAGCACGCCGGGCACGCCCATCGTCGCTTCCCCCACCACCAGTCCGATGAGGGTCATCCACATCGGCGTGTCGATGGACCCGCCCACGATGCGGCTGTTGAGCAGGTACTCCAGCTTGTGGAGGATGACGAGGTAGATCAGGCCGCCGACCGCCAGCTGCACCGACTCGGTCAGGCCCGCCAGAGTGATGAAGGAATTGCTCACGATGTTGCCCACGATGGGGATGAGGCCGCAGACGAAGGTGAGCAGGATGAGGAAGGTGCGGAACGGGAAGCCCATGATGACGAGGAACGCGCCCGTGAGCACGGTGTTGACCACCGAGATGGTGAACTGGGCGCCCACGATGCGCTCGAAGCTGCGCACGAACAACGTCACGCGGTCGGTGAACTCGATGCGCACGGCGTCGAAGAGGCTTCCGCGGTCCTCCTCGACCGAGGGCGTCAGGAAGCGCAGGTTGGCGATGAAGATGCCCGCCACGACCTGGAAGAAGCCCCGCGTGAGCAGGCCGCTGGTGGCGCCGACCGAGCGCGCGTTCTCGCGCGCCGTCGAGACGACCAGGTCGCGCAGCTCGCGCGCGTTCTCGGCCGGGAAGTCGACGCCGCGGGCCTCCGCCAGGCCGCCCAAGCGCGGCAGGACGCGGTCGAGCAGCTCGGGTAGGCGGTCGAGGCCGACGGTGAGGAAGCGCACGAGGACCCAGGCGAAGAGGGTGGCCAGCACGACGAACACGATGACGGCGGCGGTGCGCGACACGGCGGCGCGCGTGCCGAGGTCGCGCAGGCGGCGCTCGGTGAGGTCCAGGATCATGTAGGACACGAGCGCGGCGAGCAGGCAGGGGCCGAGGTCGAACTTGGCGATGAGCAGGAGGCAGGCCGCGAAGAGGACGTAGGAGGCCTTGCGCGGGCCCGAGAGCGCGGTCATGGAGCGGTAGGATAGGACAGCCGTCCCCCCCTGTCAAGGCCGGCCCCGTTGTTATATCATCGACGTCATGGAAGACACGAACCCCCCGCAGGCCGCCCGCCGCCCGCTGGACGTCGTCAACATCCTCTTCCTCACGCTCACGCCGCTCGTCGCGGTCGTCGGCACCGCGCTCTACACCTGGCGCTACGGCTTCCACGTCGGCGACCTGCTGCTGTGGGCCGTCCTGCACGTGCTCGTCAGCGTGTCGGTGACCGCGGGCTACCACCGCTACTACTCGCACCGCACCTTCCAGTGCTCCAAGCCGGTACAGCTGTTCTTCCTCGTCTTCGGCGCGGCGTCGGTCGAGAACTCCCTGCTCAGTTGGGCTTCCGACCACCGCTACCACCACCGCCACGTGGACACCGACCAGGACCCGTACAACATCCTCAAGGGCGGCTTCTACGCGCACATGGGCTGGATCTTCTACAAGGACACCCGCGACGAGAAGCGCCGCTGGCAGAATTCCCTGGACCTCGTGAAGGACCCGCTGGTCATGTGGCAGCACAAGTACTACCTGCCCCTCGTGGTCGGCGTCACCTTCTTCCTGCCGACCTTCATCGGCATGCTCTACGGGCGGCCCATCGGCGGCCTGCTGTGGGGCGGCTTCGTGCGCGCCGTGGTCGTCCACCACACGACCTTCTTCATCAACTCGCTGGCGCACCTGTTCGGCTCCAAGCCCTACTCGCTGACCGACACGGCGCGCGACTCGTGGCTGCTCGCGCCCATCACCTTCGGCGAGGGCTACCACAACTTCCACCACAAGTTCCAGGC
>CAZTZW010000094.1:0-4523 GCA_964618085.1 uncultured Elusimicrobia bacterium | reverse complement strand
CCGTCGCCTTCGTCCTGCAGGGTATCGTGGGCCCCGGCGGCGCGATCGCCGTCGGCGGGATCAGCGCGGCGGCGATCGTATTCCTCGGCGTGCCCGCATTCGCGTTGTTCCTGCGGATGGGATGGCTGCGCTGGTGGCAGTTCGACTCCACCAAGTGGTTCATCCTGGCGCTCGAGAAGGCCGGCATGGCCTGGGGCCTCAAGCGCACGCCCGAGCCCCTCATCCTGAAGGCCAAGCTCGAGGTGCAGAAGCAGCTCATCGCCGAGCGGGTCGCCGCCGCCCAGGCGCATCCTCGCCTGTGGGAGAAGATCTCCTCGCGTCTGGAGGCCGGCTCGCAGCGCGTCTACGACGCTCACGCGGCCTACGTGCTCGCCAAGACCGAGTACAAGCACCGCGCCCGCGAATGGTCGGCCGACGTGCGCCGCCAGTGGCAGGGCAAGGTCTACGCCCACCGCGCCGACTACGAGGCCGCCATGATCCGCTGGCGCGCCACCATGCGCGCCATGCACCGCCTCCCCCAGCCCTCCGCCTCCGGCCTCCTGTCCTTGGCGGCGGTGATGGATGTTCTGAAACATAGGATGTTCTAGAAGTTGACAATGGGGACAGGCACCTAGGTCAACATCCTGGAATGTTGACCTCGGTGCCTGTCCCATTTGCCAACTTCTCAGTTCCTCAGCTGCGAGAGGGAGCGGCAGTCGCCGAAGCGGTGCGTGCGCGGGGTCGAGCTCTGGCTCGAGAAGGCGCTCCCGGGGTCCGACTCCAGGTCGAACAAGCTGATGTCGAAGCGGAAGGTGCGGCCTTTGGCCGTGTACGTGAAGCAGCCCGCGGCGTTGGCGCTGAGGTTGAAGCCCGCGCTCCACCAGTAGTACCCCGGCACCTCGCCCACGGTGTTGGCCGGGCTCTCCGGGTTCTGCAGGACCTTCAAGCCGCCGCGGCCGGCGTTGCCGCCCACGATGTTGCGCGTGCGGTGGCGGAAGCGCGTGCGCTCGTCGCCGATGGGGCGCCTCTCCGCGTCGAGCGTCTTGAGCTGCTCGGCCGTGTGATACAGGACTTCCAGCCCCGGATCGGCCATCAGGTCTCCGTACATCGCCGACATGCGGTTCGTGGGGTAGGTCGAGTACTTGGTATCCCACAGGTCCTGCGGCACGAGGAAATGGGAATGCCCCATGTCCGGGAAGAACACCCCGTCGACGTAGTCGGAGGCGAACGCGTCCTCGATGTGGCGCGCGACGCTCCGCGCGAAGGACGCGGGCAGCGGCACGGCTCCCCCGCGGTCGGGGAGATACGGCAGCTCGAAGCGCCCGGCGGCCGCGTTCCAGTACGCCCGCCGCTCCAAGCGCTTGGGCGAGACGTACATCTCCTGGAACCGCGCGATGAGCTCCGGCAGGGTGTAGTCCCAGCGGAAATCCGAGGAGTATATCTTCGGGTCGGCCGACGTCTCGGGCCGGCAGCGCGCCGCGTCGAAAGAGACGGCCGTGAGCGCCTCGGCGGCCCGTCCCGCGTCCGCGAGCGGCTCGGCGGCGGCGGGAGCGGTCAGCAGGGCGGCGAGGAGGAGGTTCATGAGGAGCACACGGAGGCCCGGTCGGTCTTCGCGGCGCGCACGCGCGCGACCCAGGCGACGGAGCCCAGGACGAGCACGCCGGGCGGCGTCGCGGCGCCCTCGCGGGCGCGCACCGTGTCCATGTGGCCCATGTTCTTGAACATACCGAAGCGGGAGCAGGGCACGATCTGGCTGGCGAGCGGCACCGTGCCGTCCGACTCGCGCGGCAGGATCAGGAAGCGGGGGTCCCGCCGGCGGGGGTCGTCCGCCGCGAGGCTCGTCGCCACCGAGAACACCTTCACCGCCAGCGCCGGCGGCAGGCGGGGCAGCACGCGCCGCCCCGACACGGATATCTGCGCCAGCAGCTCCCGCGTCTGACGGACGTAGCGCTCGATGCCGAGGTACGCCAGCAGGTCGTTGACGGCGAGCGCCAGCGGCGAATCGCCCAGCGGGGAGCCCCAGTAGGGACTCTGGAGGAGCAGGATGGCCTCGACCTTGGCCGCGGAGCGAGGGTCGGTCTCGAGCGCGTGCAGGACGTCGATGCCGCCCTTGCTGTGGGCGACGATGACGAGCGGGCCCGGCCGGGAGCGGACGGCGGCCAGCACGGTCTGGGCGTTGTCCTCGATCTTGCCGAAGCGGTCGACGTCGACGATGGAGGCGTCGGGGTCGATGGAGCGCAGGACGGCCAGCGGCTGCGTGAAGTAGCCCTTGGCCATGTCGTGGCCCAGCCCCGGGACGAGCAGGAACTTTCGCCCCTTGAGGCGCTGGAGCCCCTCGCGCATCGCGTGCCGGTCGAACACGGAGTCCTCGAGCGCGGACGTGAAATCCCACGCCAGGACCTGCGGATGGAACGCCCCGTCGCGGTCGAGCCACTCCACCTTCTCCGGGACGGGCGGCATCTCGCTGCCGCCCCACATGCGCCGCGCGCCGGCGGGGACCGGCGGGAGGTCGCGGCGGACCCCGAAGCCCGGTCCGGCCGTCAGCCGCAGTCCGGGAGGTACGGCTCCGCCCAGCTCGGTGACGGCTTGCGCGGGCGCGCACAGCAAGGCGAGGACGGCGGCGAGCATCCCCCGTACTATACGGGTCCTTGGGCCCAGTCGACAGGGTCCCAGGGCCTACGGACGATTAGGCCTAAAGTCCTTGCTCTCTAAACCCCTGTCACCAGGTGGTAGACGCGGCGGCGCCAATCCTTGCGGAACAAGCGGAAGTCCCGCTGGTAGACGCCCATGAACAGCATCATCGCGCCGCTCAGGCCGTAGAGGAAGATGTCGGCCCGCAGGAAGACCAATGACGCCAAGGCTGCAAGGATGAGGACGGCCGCCACCGCCGCGCGGCCGTAGCGCGTGCCGCGCTCCGACAGGGGCATCTTGTCGTCCGGGTGCTTCAACTGGGCGGTCTCGGCGAGCAGCGGCTGCAGGTCGTCCGGCTTGGCACCCTGCTCGATGAGGCGCCCCAGCTTCAGGCGCTCCAGCGCCCGCAGCACGTACGGCTGCTTGCGGTGCGGCGCCGTGATGACGGTGTTCCAGACTCGCGTCAGGAGGCGGCGCGTCCTCCACTCGATCTGGACGAGGTCGGAGTCGCGCCGCAGCTCGCCGCGGACGATGGGCGCTAGGAGCGACTCCAGCGAGCGCTGCAAGCGGGTCGTGAAGGCCAGACGGGAGATGAGAGGGTCGCGGTCATGGGCCAGGCGCGCGGCGTTGCCCGCCGCCTTGGCGAGCATCTCCATGCGGCGGCCGCCGAGGACGGCGTACAGAGGACCGATGTCGCCGCGAGCCATGAAGGCGTCGAGGGCCGCGCGCCCTCCCGGGAGGGCCGCCACCTCGGCGGCGAACTCCACCAGCACGTGGTAGGGATGCTCGCGCTGCTGGGTCCGCCACTCCTCGTAGGACCCCGGCGAGTCCTTGCCGGTCCTAGTCTCGAACGAGCGCAGGAGCTCCTCGCCGACGCCGCCGCGTCCCGCGCGCGCGTCGCGGACCATGCGGTCCAGGGCCTCGCGCGTGCGAAGCTCCGTGTAGCCCTCGAGCAGGGCGCGCGCCAAGGCCGGCCCATCCTCATGCCCATACACGATGCCGAGCATCTGGTTCCCGACCTCGTAGCCGTGGTCGCCATGATGGAATCCCTCGTGCGCCGCGATGGCGATGAAGTCGTGGGTCTCGCTGGGTCCGATCCAGATGAAGCCCCGAGGGTCCAGGTGCTTGGTCTCGTAGCCTCCCGTCTGCATGCCGTGTCCGCCGTGCAGACGGGAGTCGGCGTGGTCGTAGGCGACGCGGCCCGGGTCGAGGCCGGGGACGTAGCGGCTCACGCCCTCCAGCAGAGCGCGGCGCTGAGGGTCCACGGAGGCGACCGCGCGCGCCAGAAACCCAGCGGCATCGAACCCCTTGGCGCGGACCTGCTGCGCCTCGTTGTAGAGCTTATTGGATTCGTCGATCAAGAACGGCTTGATGAGCAGCGCCCGCGCCGGATAACGCTTCAGCACGGGGCCGTTCGCCGCCGACTCCAGGTCCCGCGCCCCCGCCATCAGCTTCTGGTAGCGGTACTGCTGGGGCGTCAGCGGCTGGGACTGCACGATGTGCTCGGCCGTATCGTGCAGGATGCGCGAGTCCCACTCGCCCTTCACGCTGCGGATGACGACCGAGGCGCGAGCCCGCCCCGCGCGCAATGAGGCGCGGGCGGCGTGGCCCTCCTCGTCCGGCGCGTCGAGAGCGGCCTCTCCCGCGCCGTGCGTCCGTCGGAGCCCCCTGAGTGCGTCCGCCGCTTCGGACAAGACGCCCGAGTCGAGAAGGGCGGAGCCCGGCTGGCGGGCGGCGGAGACGGGCAGGCCGTAGCCGAGGATCTGCGCCTCGGCCGGAGCCGCGACCGCGTCCACGCCCTTCAGCTGGGGGATGGGCGCGCTCAAGGTCGGGGCCGCGGCGACGGCCAGGAGGCCCGGTCCCGGCGCGAGCGGAGCCGCCAGGTTCAGCGGCACGGGCGCGACCCTGACGCT
>CAZTZW010000093.1:0-8444 GCA_964618085.1 uncultured Elusimicrobia bacterium | reverse complement strand
GGCGCCGATTTCACCGGCATGACCGCCGCCCTCCTCCAGGGCGCCTACGACTCCAAGCTCGCCTCCGTCGAGGCGGCCAACGAGGCCATCGTCAAGCCGATGGTCGGCAAGCTCGGCGAGAACATGGCCCTGCGCCGCTACGACCGCTTCGAGCTCAAGGGCACCGGCCTCGTCGCCGGCTACGCTCATCGCCCCGACCCGGCGCTCCCGGCCAAGACCGGCGCGCTCATCGAGCTCTCGGCCCCCAAGGCCGACGCCGAGCTCGAGTCCCTCGCCAAGACCCTCCTCCTGCAGATCGTCGGCGCCTCCGCGAAGTACCTCACGCGCGCCGAGGTCCCCGCCGCGGACATCGAGAAGGAGAAGGAGATCCACACCGAGGTGCTCCGCAAGGAAGGCAAGCCCGAGGCTTCCATCCCCAAGATCATCGAGGGCAAGATCAACAAGCTCTTCTACCAGGCGTGGGTGCTCAACGAGCAGCCCTGGCAGCAGGACCCGAAGAAGACGGTCGCCGACCTCCTGAAGGACGCGTCCGCCAAGCTCGGCGGCGAGGTCAAGATCGTCCGCTTCGCGCGCTACCAGCTGGGCCAGTAGCCCCGCAGGATGCCAGCGACCAAGAAGTACAAGAAGGTCCTGCTCAAGCTCTCCGGAGAGTCGCTCTGCGGGGAGAACGGCCACGGCGTGCGTCCCGAGGCCCTGTCCTCCATCTCGGCCGAGGTCAAGAAGGCCGTCGAGAAGGGCATCCAGCTCGGCATCGTGGTGGGCGGCGGCAACATCTGGCGCGGCGAGCAGGACCGGGGCGAGGCCATCGGCCGCGTCACCGCCGACTACATGGGCATGCTCGCCACGCTGATGAACGCGCTGGCGCTCCAGGACGCGCTCGAGCAGATCGGCGTACCCACGCGCGTGCAGTCCGCCGTCGAGATCAACAAGCTCTCCGAGCCCTACATCCGCCGCCGCGCCGTGCGCCATCTCGAGAAGGGGCGCGTGGTCATCTTCGCCGGCGGCACCGGCAACCCGTACTTCACGACCGACACCGCGGCCGCCCTGCGCGCCGTCGAGATCGAGGCCGAGGTCCTGCTCAAGGCCACCAAGGTCGACGGCGTCTACACCGCCGACCCGAAGAAGGACAAGTCGGCCAAGAAGTACGACAAGCTCACGTTCATGGATTCCATCAAGCAGCGGCTCAAGGTCATGGACACGACCGCCTTGACCTTGTGCATGGAGAACCGCCTGCCCGTCATGGTCTTCGACCTCTCCGTTCCGGGCAACATCGCGCGCGCCGTCAGCGGGGAGAAGGTCGGCACCCTCATCGTCACGGAGTGAACTGATATGGCCGTCACCGACGCCGTCAACGCCGTCATCGCCGCGATGGAAACCGCCATGAAGGACCGCCTGGCCAAGATGGCCAAGGACATGTCCGTCATGCGCACCGGCCGCGCCAATCCGATGATCCTCGAGTCGGTGAAGGTCGAGGCGTACGGGTCGCTGGTCCCCCTCAAGCAGGTCGCCGCCGTCTCGGTGCCCGAGGCGCGCACCATCGAGGTCCGCCCCTGGGACCCCTCCACCCTCCAGGACATCGAGAAGGCCCTGCAGAAGGCCGACCTCGGCGCCATGCCGCAGAACGACGGCAAGATGATCCGCGTGAGCCTCCCCATGATGAGCGAGGAGCGCCGCAAGGACATGGTGAAGCTCCTCAAGAAGCTCGGCGAGGAGTTCCGCGTCGGCGTGCGCAACGAGCGCCAGGACGCCCTCAACAAGGTGAAGAAGTCCTTCCAGGCGAAGGAGATCACCGAGGACGACCTGCGCGTCATCGAGCAGCGCATCCAGAAGACCACCGACGCCTTCACCAAGCAGATCGACGATCAGCTCGTCGTGAAGGAAAAGGAAATCCTGACGGTCTAAGATGCCCCTTCCGCGCCACGTCGCCGTCATCATGGACGGCAACGGCCGCTGGGCCGCGGCGCGAGGCTTGCCCCGCGTGGCCGGCCATAAAGCCGGAGTCGATTCCGTGCGCGAGATCGTCCGTGCCTGCGGCGAGCTCGGCATCGAGGCCCTCACCCTCTACAGTTTCTCGACGGAGAACTGGCTGCGCCCCAAGGAGGAGGTCGGCGAGCTGATGCGCCTGCTGGGCTGGGCGCTGGACAAAGAGACCCTCGAGCTCGATAAGAGCAACGTGCGCCTGGGCGCCATCGGCCGCCTGGAGGCGCTCCCCAAGGCCGTCCAGGACCAGCTCGCGAAGTCCATCAAAGAGCTCTCGAAGAACACGGGGCTGCGCCTCACCCTGGCCTTGAACTACGGCGGACGCCAGGAGATCATGGACGCCGCCAACAAGGCGCTGGCCGCGGGCGCCAAGGCGCTCGATGAGGCCGCCATCGACGCCAACCTCTACACCACGGGCCTTCCCGAGCTCGATCTCATCATCCGCACCTCCGGCGAGATGCGCATTTCTAATTTTCTCCTCTGGCAGGCCGCCTACGCCGAGCTCTACGTCACGCCCACGCTGTGGCCCGACTTCCGCAAGCCCCACCTCGTCGAGGCTCTGGATGATTTCCAGAAGCGCGACCGTCGCTTCGGCGGCCTGACGGCGAAATGACGGGCGAGAAGTTATCCACAAGGCGACTGTTGGCGCCAACAGTCAGCTTGCTCTTCATCCTAGCTTCGGAAGCCCAGGGCGCCCCCCGCTACGCCGCCGACGTCTCCCTCCTGCGGCCCGTCACCCGCGCCGGCTACGCGGCGGAGCCCTTCGAGGCCCCCTTCGTGTCGGTGTTCGACGACGGGGTCAAGCGGCTCGTGTTCGTGTCCGGGGACCACGGCCGCGGCGCCTCCTCCGCCGTCGCCAAGACCATCCGCAAGGCCGTCGCCGAGCACCGGCCGCAGGCCGTCGTGGTCGAGGGCTTGACGGCCGGGGACCGGGAAGCCGTCCGCCGGCGCGTGCGCGAGGCCGCGGACCACCTGCGCTACGCGCCCGGGTCCATCTCCGAGAACTACTACGCGGCTCATGCCGGACGCCGCGCCGGCGCCGTGGTGCTCGGAGGCGAGCCCGCGCTCTCGGCCATGCGCGCGGGTCTTTCAGACGAGGACTTCCTCGGCTTCCTCCTCGCGCGCACCATCCGCCCGTGGCGCGAGGGCCGGACGCTGACGCGCGCGCAGCTGCTCCCGATGGCGGAGAGCTATCTCGACCATGAGCGCCGCATCCTCGGCATCGAGAAGCCTTTCCGCTACGCTGATTTCGAGGACTGGTACGCGCGTAAAGCGGGCTTGAGCAAGCCGGCCGAAGAGCTTGATTACAACGACGTCGGCCCGCACGAGGGCCCCGACCCCACCTTCCTCCAGCGCATCAGCCTCGCGCAGGAGAAGATCCGGGAGCCCGCCATCGTGCGCGTCATCGAGGGCGCCCTGGCGCGCCACGACCGCGTCCTGGTCGTCTACGGCAGCGGCCATTTGGTCAAACAGCGCGGCGTCTGGGAAGCCCTGCTCGGGCCTTCGAAGGACGCCAAGCCCTTCTGATGAGCCTCCCCCTCGCCCTGCTCCTGGCCGCGACCGCGTCCGCGGCGACCCTCGAGGACGCGCGCCGCCGCTATCGCGCCGACTTCTTCGAACTGGACGCGCACGTCGAGCTGGCCGACGCGCTCTACCGCGAGGGGCGCCTCATCGACGGCTATTACGTCCTCGACGAGGCGCGCGGCTTCTTCCCGCAAGACCGATTCGACCGGGCCCACGCCCGCCTCATCCTCGCCGGCGGCGAGGCGCCGTGGGGCGCGGGCGCGCTCGACGCCTCCCCCGAGCGCTACGGCGAGATCAAGGCGCGCGTGGACTACGAGCCCGGCGACGCGGCGGCCCTGGCCGAACTGGCGCACATCGAGGGCTCGCGCGGCCGGGCGGCCGAGGCCGAAGTCTACGCGGATCGGGCGTTGAGGGCCGACCCGGCGCAGGCCGGCGCCCTGGGACTCAAGGCGCACCTGCGCGCGCGCGCCAAGGATGAAGCGGGCGCGCTGGCGGCGTTCGAGAAGCTGTGCGCGCTCGGGCATGACGGCCCCGACATGCGCTCCGGCCTCGAGTTCATGGAGGAGTTGGCCGCGCGTGGCGTGAAGGGTGGCGAGACGTCGCGGCGGGCCCTGGCGTCGCTCAAGCGCTTGGCGGCCGCCCAGCCGGGCAACGCCCACGCCTTCTCCTCCTACGCCGTCGCCCTCTGGCGCGCGGGCGATGAGAAGTCGGCGCGCGCTCTGGCGAAAGGCGCGCCCCGGCCGGGCGCGGCCCTGCTTCGCGGGCTGCTCTTCATCCAGGATAAGCGCTGGCTCGACGCGGCGTACTGGCTGGAGGCGTCGCTCAAGGACGACCCGGAGAGCCGGCTCGCGCTGTCCAAGCTGGCCTCGCTGAGCCGCAACGAACTCAAGGACCCCGCCGCCGCGCTGAAGTGGTACCTGCTCCTGTTCCGGTTGGACCCACACTTCTACGACGGGGAGTACGCCGAGTGGCGCGTCAAGCGCTGGCTGAACGCGCGACGCGACCACGCGGCGGCCGCCGCGACCAGCGCGCGGGAACTGCGCGCGCTGCTCCTGTCCTCCGATGGTGACCTGCGCGCGGAGGCGGCGTTGCAGGCCGGCAAGCGCAAGGAGCGGGAGCTCCTGCCCGAACTGCTCGCGCGCTTGGACGACGACGTGGGCGTGGTGACGCAGAACGCCGACTACGCGGCGTTCGAACTGGCCAAGGCCTACCCCGGCGTCCTGGCGCCCCACGCCGCCGACCTGCTCGGCTCCGACGCCCCGTTCGTCCGCGGCAAGGCGTTGAACCTCTTCGGCGACCTCGACGTGAAGTCCGCGCGGCCGTACGTCCTCAAGGGCTTCTCGGACCCGGACGCCTACGTGCGCTTCCGGGCCCATATCGCGGCGCGCGGGTATTACGCGGCCGACCGGGGCGTGCAGGCCGCGGCCGCGAAAGCCCGCCTGCGCGAGGGGCCCGCCGTGCGCGCGGCCCTCGAGCGGGCCTCGAAGCGACGCTAAGGCGCCAGGTCGCCTATTTAGTAGAATGACCCCATGCTTCTGCCCCGCGTCCTGACCGCGCTGGTGGGGATCCCCCTCCTCCTGTGGCTCGTCCACGCCGGGGGCGTCGCGTTCGCTCTGTTCGTGGTCGGCGTGTGCGCCTTGTGCTCGTACGAATACGCCCTCATCCTGAGGCTGGGGGGCCGGCCCGTTCAGGCGCTCCCCGCGGTGCTCGTCGGGACCGCGTTGGCCGCGTGCACGGCGCTGGGCGGGCCCTTCCCTCTCGCCTTGGCGGCGGGCGTCATGCTCATCGCCGGCGTCGAACTGTTCTCCGCGACCCACTCGATGGACCGCGCCGCGCTGACGTTGTTCGGCGCGTTGTTCGCGGGCTGGATGCCCTCGCACCTGGCGCTCATCCGTGATATCCGCCCGCACGGCGAGGCGTTCGTGGTGCTCGTCTTCCTCGCGGTGTGGGCGGCCGATTCGGCGGGCTACTTCGCGGGCCGGGCCTTCGGCAAGAACGCCCTGGCCGCCGAAGTCTCGCCCAAGAAGACCTGGGAGGGGGCCGTCGCGGGCCTCGCCGCGGCCGTGCTCGTCGCGTTGCTCGTGCAGCGCTTCGGCCTGCGCGACGCGCTGAGCCCCCTGTGGGCCGCGGCCCTGGGCGCGGCCGTCGGCGTCATCGGGCAGGTCTCCGACCTGGCGGAGTCCATGATCAAGCGCGACGCGGGCGTGAAGGACTCGGGCGCGCTGCTGCCCGGCCACGGCGGCGTCTTCGACCGCTTCGACTCCTACATCCTCGCCGCCCCCGCGGTGTACTACGCGTTGAGCTTCCGATGAAGAAAGTCGCCATCCTCGGCTCCACCGGCTCCATCGGCGTCAACGCGCTCAACGTCATCCGCGAGATGCCCGGCGAGCTCTCCGTGTTCGGCCTGGCCGCGCACAGCAACTCCGCTCTAGTGGCTGAGCAGGCAAGAGAGTTCAAGCCCAAGGCCGTCTCCATGTTCTCGGCCGACGCGGCCAAGGACCTGAAGACCCGTCTCAACGGCGCCGCCAAGCACCTCGAGCCCGGCGTACAGGGCCTCTGCGACATGGCCGCGCATCCCGACGTGGACGTGGTGCTCACCTCCGTCGTGGGCGGCGTCGGCTTCGCCCCCCTCCTGGCCGCAATCCGCGCCGGCAAGATCATCGCGCTCGCCAATAAGGAGCCGATGGTCATGGCCGGCGCGCAGTTCATGGCCGAGGCCACCCGTTGGGGGGCCAAGATCGTGCCCGTGGACAGCGAGCCCTCCGCCATCTTCCAGTGCGTCCAGGGCCTCAACCCCGACCCGCGCGCGGCCGCGCCCTTGAAGACCATCAAGCGCGTCATCCTCACCGCCTCGGGCGGCGCCTTCGGCAAGTACACGGGCGACCTGGCCGACGTCACCCCGGCCATGGCCCTGAAGCACCCCACGTGGAAGATGGGCAAGAAGATCACGATCGACTGCGCGACCCTCATGAACAAGGGGTTCGAGCTCATCGAGATCATGAACCTCTTCGGCTTGAAGAGGGAGCAAGTCGAGATCGTCATCCACCCGCAGAGCATCTTCCACTCGGGGGTCGAGTTCTCCGACGGCTCCGTGCTCGCGCAGATGGGCCTGCCCGACATGAAGCTGCCCATCCAGTACGGCATGACCTATCCCGCGCGCGGCGCGCGCGTCGTCGAGCCGCTCGACCTGGTCAAGGCCGGCACGCTGGAGTTCCGCGCTCCCGATTTCCGCCGCTTCCCCTGCCTCGCGCTGGCGCAGGAGGCCGCGAAGGCCGGCGGCGGCCTGCCCGCCGTCCTGTCGGCCGCCGACGAAATCGCCGTCGAGGCCTTTATCGCCGGCCGCATCAAATTCACCGACATCCCCCGCGTCGTCGAGCGGACGATGGCCGCCTACACCGTCACCGGAGGCCTTCCCGGCTTCCAAGAGATCGTCGAGATCGACGCGTGGGCGCGGACCAAAGCCGAGGAGGCCTGTAAATGACCGCCCTACTTGCCACGTTGTGGAGCATCGTCGCCGTCGGCCTGACCTTCGGCCTGGTCATCTTCCTCCATGAGTTCGGCCACTTCATCGTGGCGCGCAAGCTCGGCGTGCGCGTCGAGAAGTTCGCCTTCGGCTTCGGCCCGGAACTGCTCGGCATCACCGATTCCACGGGCACGCGCTTCTCCATCTGCGCCATCCCGCTGGGCGGCTTCGTCAAGCCGGCCGGCGAGGACCCCTCCTCGGGCGTGGAGCCCAAGCCCGACGAGTACTTCGGCCAGAAGTGGAACCGTCGCCTGGCCATCGTCGCGGCCGGCCCGGCCATGAACTACGTGCTCGCCTTCACCCTCTTCACGGGCGTCGTCTGGCTCAAGGGCATGCCGGTCGCCTCGAAGGAGCCCGTCATCGGGAACCTCATGGTGGGCTTCCCGGCCGACAAGGCCGGCATCGAGCTCGACGACCGGGTGCTGGCCTTCGACGGCCGCGCGCTGGCGGGTTGGGACGACCTGGCCCAGTCCATCCACCGCTCCCCGGGCAAGGAGATCGCGCTCACGGTGGACCGCAAAGGCGAGAAGCTCGTCGTGAAGGTCACGCCCAAAGCCGACGAGACCGGCACGCGCGGGGTCATCGGCATCATGCCCAAGGCCGACTACGAGCCCGTGGGCTTCCTCGCCGCCGCCGGCGAGGGGCTGCGCCAGTGCTGGGCGCAGTCCAAGGCCACGGTGACGACCATCGCCGGCAAGCTGTCCAAGCGCGAGCGTCCCGACCTGGCCGGGCCCGTGGGCATTGTGCAGATGGTGCACCGCGCCGCGCACTCCGACTGGGCCGACTTCGTCTTCCTCATCGGCTTCATCTCGGTGGCCATCGGCTTCTTCAACATCCTCCCCGTCCCCCTGCTGGACGGGGGTCATGCTGTCTTTTATATCTGGGAAGGCATCGTCGGCCGCCGCCCCAAGCCCGAGCTCATCGAGAAGGTCAACGGGGTGGGCATCGCCTTCCTGCTCTCGCTGCTGGTGTTCGCCACCTACAACGACGTCCTGCGCATCAGGAACGAACGCTCCATCCAAAAGAACAAGCCCGTCGCGGAAAAGGTGAAATAGGGGTCAGGCACTCCGGTGAATTATTCATGAAGCTCTCTAAATACCTCCTTCCTACTCTGCGCGAGGCGCCGTCGGACGCCGACAACGTGTCGGCCCAGCTCATGCAGCGCGCCGGCATGATACGCAAGGTCGCCTCGGGCATCTACGACTGGATGCCGCTGGGCCTGCGGGTGCTGCGCAAGGTGGAGCGCGTGGTGCGCGCGGAGATGGACGGCATCGGCGGCCTCGAGGTCGACCTGCCCGTCATCCAGCCCAAGGGGCTGTGGGAGGAGACGGGCCGCTGGCCCGTTTACGGCAAGGAGCTCCTGCGCATCAAGGACCGCAAGGACGCGGAGTTCTGCTTCGCGCCCACCGCCGAGGAG
>CAZTZW010000092.1:5676-8491 GCA_964618085.1 uncultured Elusimicrobia bacterium | reverse complement strand
CGCGACGAAGGAGCCGTCGCGGCGCGGGGAGTTGTCGTGGATGGCGCGCGCCACCAGTTCCTTGCCCGTGCCCGACTCGCCGGTCACCAGCACCGTCGCGTCCGTGACGGCGACCTTGGTGACGAGCTCGAGGACGGCGCGCATGGGAGCGCTGTCCCCGATGATGCCGGAGAAGCCCTGGCGCTCGCGGACCTCGGCGCGCAGGCGGCGCACCTCGCCCACCAGGTCGCGGTGCTCGATGGACTTGCCCAGCGCCAGGGCCAGCTCCTCGGGGTCCACGGGCTTGGTGAGGTAGTCGAAGGCGCCGGCCTTCATGGCGGCCACGGCGGTGTCGATGGAGCCGTGGCCGGTGATGACGAGCACGCCGGTCTCGGGCTGGCTGGCGCGAGAGGCGGCCAGCACCTTCAGCCCGTCGCCCGTCCCCAGGCGCAGGTCGGTGACCACGGCGTCGAAGATGTCCTTTTCCACGCGCGCGACGGCGGAAGCCTCGGTCTTCTCGACCTCGACCTTGTAGCCGCGGCGCTTGAGCTCCAGGCCCAGCATGGCGGCGGAGGAGGGGTCGTCTTCGACGAGCAGGATGCGTTTTTCGTGGTTGGCCATTATGTTGCTATACTGAAAACCGGCGCGCCGTGACAGGATTCTAGCAATGAAACAGTCCCTTGGTCTTCGCACCGAACAGCGTCTGGCCGTCCTCGGCCGTTTGCGCATGGCCGACTGGATCGAGATGCCCGAGCGGGAGTTCGCCCGGCAGGTCGAGACGGTCGAGAAGGACCCGCTGTTCCGCAAGCTGTACCATGGCACCGCGGCGCTGCCCTCGGTCATCCGCCGCCAGCGCTGGCCGCGCGCCAAGCTCTCGTCCGGCTTCTACGACATGGACGAGTCGCGCATGGCCGCGGGCCAGCGCGTGGACGTGGAGGGGACGCTCGACGCGCGCCGGGACGTGCTCCCTCTCATCCAGCGCATGGGGCAGGCCGCGTTCGAGCGCTACTTCCTGCGCGCCGAGGAGGACGTCACCTTGCCGGAGATCGCGCTGCGCACGGGCCTGAGCGAGGCCGAGGTCGTCCGCGTGCACGACCTCCTGCTCGAGATCGGCGCGCAGGCCGAGTTCGCCGGCGCGCCGCAGGCGGCGCCCGCGGAGAAGGGCGCGACGTGCCTGGCCCGCCTGACGCTGGAGGGGGGCAAGGCCGGCTTCGAGTTCATGGCGCCCTATTGGGCGCGCGGCCTCTACCAACTGCGCTACGACGACCTCGAGTCCTGGAAGGACTCGGGGGAGCTCAGCGGCGACGAGCGCCGCCGCCTGCGCCATCTCCTCAAGAAGCTCGAGACGCTGAACCTGCGGCAGAGCACCGTCTTCCGCATCCTCGAGTCGCTCGGCAACATACAGGCCGACTACCTCCGCACCCGCAGGCCGGAGGACGTGCGGCCCGTCAGCCTGCGCCTGCTGGCGCGCCGGCTCCAGCTCTCGCCCAGCACGGTCAGCCGCGCCCTCTCCAGGCGTACGCTGCGCCTGCCGTGGGGCGCCGAAGTGCCGATGATCGCGCTGGTGCCGGGCCAGCGGCACGTGCTCAAGGACATCCTGGCCCTCTGGCTGGCGCAGGACCCGGGCCAGACCGACGGCGCGCTGGCGCTGCGCCTGAAGAAGGAGCGCGGCATAGACGTGTCCCGCCGCACGGTCAACGCGGTGCGCCACGTGCTGCCCGCCCGTTAGAGCGGCCTTCCCAGCAGCCGCTCGGCCGCCCGGCGGTCTCCGGCGTCGAGCAGCTTGCGCACGCGCTCGGCCGTGACCTTGTCCCCGTCGACGAGCAGCAGGGGGACCACCACCACGAGGAAGCCGAGGTCGCGCCCGAGCTCGCCGAGCGTCTCCGCGCGTCCCGCGCGGTCCTTCCCGAAGCAGAAGTCCGCGCCGACGCAGACGGCGTAGGGCTTGAGCTGGGCGGCCAGCACGGTGCGCGCGAAGGCCTCCGGCGTGAGGCAGGCCAGAGGCTTGTCGAAAGGCAGCAGCGCGGCCGCGTCCACGCCCAGCCGCTCCATGAGGCGCAGGCGCTCGGCCAGCGGCAGCACCGGGTCGTAGGGGAACAGTCCGCCGTACTGCGCGGGCGCGGGGTCGAAGGTGGCCGCCAGCAGCGAGCGGCCGTGCCGGTCCGCCTCGCGCCGCGCGGCCTCCAGCAGGCGCAGGTGCCCGCGATGCATGGCGTCGAACTTCCCCAGGCACAGCACGGAGCCGGGGAACTCCCTTCCGGCCTCGAAGGCGTTGCGCAGTATCCTCACGAGAGGGACGGCACGCAACGTTATTGCTAGGAGGCGGCTAGGCCCGCAGGTCGTCGAGGACGGGCGCGACGGCCATGGCGGCGAGCAGCAGGGCCAGCGGCACGGTCGCCGCGAAGCCCGCGGTCTTGAAGCCGAGGGCCCCCGCGACGCCGCCCGCGACGAAGCTGGCGAGCAGGGAGGCCAGCAGGCCCATCTTCTCGCGGTCGGCCCGCACCGGCGCGCCGTGCTCCGGCGTCCGGTTCCAGTAGGCGAGCTTGCCGAGCTCGATGCCGAGGTCGGTGACGAGCCCGGTGACGTGCGTCGTCCGGATGCGCGCGTCCGACACCTTGGTCAGGATGGCGTTCTGCAGGCCCATGATGAAGCAGAGGAGGAGCACCGTGGCGGAGGCCGAGAGGGACGCGGCGCGGTCGAGGCGCGCGCCGGCCACGCCGAAGAGCAGGAGCAGGAGCGACTCGAGCAGCAGCGCGAGCGCGTACTGGCCGTGCAGGCGCCGGCGCTTCGCCCAGTTGATGAGCACGGCGGAGACGGCCGCGCCCGCGACGAAGCA
>CAZTZW010000092.1:0-5661 GCA_964618085.1 uncultured Elusimicrobia bacterium | reverse complement strand
TCCAGGCCGGCGCGCACGAGGGTCATGCGCCCGAGCGCGAGGTTGTCGGCCACGGAGGAGGCGATGCCCGTCATATGCGAGGTGTACTGCGCCACGGCCAGGTAGCCGCCCGCGTTGACGGCCCCCGCCACGAAGGCCAGCGTGAGGCCGAGGTGGCGGTCGGCCCGCGGGGTGCGGTCGCGGCCCGTCAGGAAGCGCGTGTAGGCGAGCACGGAGGCATTGTACCTAAGACGGCCTCTCCGAGCGCAGGTGCGCCAGGAGCGCGTCCGTGTCCACGGGCTTCGGGACCAGCCGCTCCACGCCCGTGCCGGCGACGTCGGCGGGCTCGTAGTAGCCGCTGATCATCGCCACCCGCATGCCTGGGCGCAGGCGGCGGGCGGAGGCGGCGAAGGCGCGCCCGTCCTCGGCGCCCAGTTGGCCGTCCACGACCAGCCAGTCGAAGGGCTCCGCGGCCAGGCGCATGGCGGCCTCCCGCGGGTCCAGGGCGCCGCGCACCTCGTGCCCGGCGCGGGCCAGGTGCAGGCCGAGGAGGGTCAGCGTGCTCTTGTCGTCGTCGAGCAGGAGGACTTTCATGTCCTCCGGGTCCGCAACGGACTTGCCGCGCTAGGAGGGACGGGGCGAGAGGGGGAGGGAGAGCACGAAGCGCGCGCCGGCGCCCGGCGCGTTCTCGGCGGCGAGGCTCCCGCCGTGGGCCGTGACGATGCGCCGGCAGATGGCCAGACCCAGGCCGGTGCCCTTCTTCTTCGTGGTGAAGAAGGGGTCGAAGACGCGCTCGAGGACCGATGGGTCGATGCCGGGACCCGTGTCCTGGACCGCCAGGACGGCGCGGCCGCCCTCGGCGCGCGTCGAGACGCTCAACCGGCCGCGGCCGCCGCACGCCTGCACGCCGTTGAGCAGCAGGTTCCACAACACCTGCCGCAGCTGGTCCGCGTCGTGGGGGAAGGGCGCCAGGCCCGGGTCGAGGTCCAGCTCGAGCGCGACGCGACCGAGCAGCTCCGCGTCCGAGCGCAGGGCCTTGGCCGTCTCCTCGACCAGCTCGTTGAGGGCGGCGCGATCGAGCTTCGGCTCGCGCGGGCGGGCGAAGAGGAGGAAGTCCTGCAGCGTGCGGTTGAGGCGCTGGGACTCCTCGGTGAGGACGGCGGAGACGGTCTTGCGGTCCTCGTCCGTGAGGTCGCCGTGGTCGAGCGAACGCGCGGCCATCACGATGGAGCCCAGCGGGTTGCGTATCTCGTGGGCCAGGATGGCGGCCATGGAGCCCACGGCGGCCAGCGCCTCGCTCTGCGCCACGCGGCGCTGCAGCTCGCGCCGCTCGGTGATGTCCACGATGGCCGCCAGCACGAGGGTCTCGCCGCCCGAGCGGATGGGGTTGAGTCCGATCTCGATGGGGACCTCGCGCCCGTCCTTGCGGCGTCCGAAGAGGTCGCGGCCGCCGCCCATGGGCCGCGCCTCGGGCTTGGCGACGTAGCCCTCCCGGTAGCCGACGTGCCGGCCCCGGAAGCGCTCGGGCACGAGCAGCTCGATGCTCTGGCCGAGGAACTCCGCCTGCGAGTAGCCGAAGAGCTTCTCGGCCTGCGCGTTGGCCAGGACGATGCGCCCGTCTCCGCCCATCATCACCATGGCGTTGGGCGCGGCCTCCACCGCGAGGCGGAAGCGCTCCTCGAGCTTGCGGCGCTCGGTGATGTCCACGATGGCGGCCATGAACATCATCCCGCCGGGCGCGGGGATGGGGTTGAGTCCGATCTCGACGGGGACCTCGGACCCGTCCTTGCGCCGGCCGAACAGGTCGCGGCCGGCGCCCATGGCGCGCGCGGAGGGGGCCGCCGAGTAGCCCTCGCGGTGCCGTCGGTGCCGGGCGCGCGCTGCCTCCGGCAGCAGCATCTCGACGGGCGAGCCCACCAGCTCGGCGCGGGAGTAGCCGAACAGCGACTCCGTCTTGGCGTTGACCAGCACGATGGTCCCGGACTCGTCGGTGAGCACGATGGCGCTCGGCGCGTGCTCGACCATGAGCCGGTAGGTGTCCGGGGCGAGGACGGAGCGCCGGGAGGGGGCCTTCGTGCGCGGCTTCGCGGGACGTCGGGGCATCACGCCGATATTACATAAATCCAGCAGCGCTCTTCAGCGCGCGTCGGGCCGCGGGCGGCTCTGCAGGCGCTCCATGCGCTCGGCCATGAGCGAATCGAAGCGCCGCCGCAGCTCGGCGCGCACCTTCTCGAACTCCTGGGCGCGGAGCACCTTGCGCTCGCGGCCGTCGTACGCGAGGAAGTCCAGCACGGCGTCGCGTTCCTCCCGGCTCAAAGGCCGGCCGCGCAGGCTGGCGCGGGCGCGCATGCTCGTCACGTAGAACTCCCACCAGGTCCGGCTCGCCAGCGGCGAGTTGATCGAGCGGGCCAGGCCGTGGCACCGGGAGCAGGCCGAGACGTACGCGCGGTAGTTGCTCCGCTGCTGGAGCGGGTATCCCGATATGTCCACTTCCTCCGGCCCCAGGTCGCTGTCGTAAAGGGCGGTCTGCCGCTGGACCTCGGTCGAGGGCGGCACCACGGGCTCCGGCGAGCGGGGCCGCGGCGCGGCCGCGAGCGCCGGCGGCGGAGCGGGGGGCTCGACGGGGGGAGGCCCGCCGCCCTCCCAGCGCAGGACGGCGCAGGCGCCGAGGAGCAGGGGCAGCAGGAAGGCGGCATGTCGGTTCATGAGCAGAGAGATGGCAACACTCTTGCCGTCCTCCGGTCTGGCCGTTCCGTTGCCTGCCGCCGGGACATGACCACGAGCCAAGCGCTGTCTCGGATGCGGGCGAAGCAGGCGACCTACCGGCGCATGTTCGAGTGCGCCGCCGACGCCATGCTGCTCATCGACGCGGGGACTTTCCGCATAGAGGAAGCCAACGAGGCGGCGACCCTGCTCTACGACTACGCGCGCCGGGAGCTCGTCGGCATGGACGTGCGCGACCTCTCGGCCGAGCGCGCGGCCACCGAGGAGGCCCTCGCGCGCCTCAAGAGGGGCGAGGGACAGGTCGTCCTGCTGCGGCGCCACCGGCGCCGGGACGGAGGCGAGTTCCCGGTCGAGATACACGCCTCCGCGTTCGCCTCCGGCAAGCGGCGCGTCATCATCGCCGCGGTCCGCGACCTCAGCGAGCAGGACGAGGCGCGCCGCGCGCTCGGCGAGTCGGAGAACCGGTTCCGTGAGATGGCGGAGAACATCACCCAGGTGTTCTGGATGACGGACCCGTCCAAGTCGAAGATGCTCTACGTCAGCCCCGCCTACGAGTCCATCTGGGGACGCACCTGCGCCAGCCTCTACGCCGCTCCCCGCTCCTGGCTCGACGCCATCCACCCGGAGGACCGTTCCCGGGTGCGCGAGGCCTTGTCGGCGCAGGCGGACGGCGGCTATGAAGAGACCTACCGCATCATCGACGCGGCGGGCCGCACGCGCTGGATCTTCGACCGCGGCTTCCCGATCAGGGATGAGAGCGGAAAGATCGCGCGCATCGCCGGGGTCGCCAAGGACGTGACCGAGAGGAAGCTGGCCGAGGACGAGCGGGCCGCGGCCCTCGAGCTGCTCGAGAGGGCCCAGGAAGTCGCCGGAATCGGCAGCTGGTCGTTCGACGTCGTCACGGGACGGGTGGTCTGGTCGCCCGAGTCCTGCCGCATCTTCGGCGTCGAGTCCACGCCCGTCGACGCCGAGGGCTATTTCGCCTTGGTGCATCCCGAGGACCGGGAGCGCGCGCGCGCCGCGGTCGCCGCGGCGCTCGCGGCGGGCGATTTTCGGGACGAGCTGCGCGTGGTCCGTCCCGACGGCGCGGTCCGCTGGATGCAGGTGTACGCCCGGATCGCGAGGGACGCGGACGGCAAGCCCCTGCGCATGATCGGCATCGTCCAGGACGTCACGAAGGCGCGAGAGGAGCGGCGCAAGCTCCAGGAGACGGAGCAGCAGCTGCGTCAGGCGCAGAAGATGGAGGCCGTGGGCCGTCTCGCGGGGGGCGTCGCCCACGATTTCAACAACATCCTGACGGCCATCCTCGGGCTCGCGGAGATGGGAGCGGCCTCGCTGGCCCCGAAGGTGCCGCTCCGAGCGGACCTCGAGGAGATCCGCGCCTGCGCTTTGCGCGCGGCCAACCTGACCTCGCAGCTGCTGGCCTTCTCCCGCCGGCAGATCATCGCGCCGCGCGTCATCGAGCTGGACGACACCGTGCTGGGGCTCAGCCGCATGCTGCGGCGGGTCATCGGCGAGGACATCGTCATGCGCGTGGCGCCCGGGGCCAAGGACGCGCGCGTCATGGCCGACCCGGGCCAGTTGGAGCAGCTGGTCATGAACCTGGCGGTCAACTCGCGCGACGCGATGCCGGAGGGCGGGAGCCTCGTCATCTCCAGCGAGCGCGCGCGCGTCGACGGCGCGTTGGCCCAGCGCTTGAGCGTCGTCCCGGGCGACTACGTCGTCCTCTCCGTCGCCGACGACGGCTGCGGGATGACCGAGGAGGTGCGGCAGCATATCTTCGAGCCTTTCTTCACGACCAAGGGCCTGGGCAAGGGCACCGGGCTGGGCTTGGCCACCTGCTACGGCATCGTGACGCAGAACAAGGGCGCCATCGACTGCCGCTCCACTCCCGGCGCGGGGACCACTTTCCGCATCTATCTGCCGGAGGAGAGGCGTCCGGCCGCGACGGCGACGCCTCCGGAGCTCGAGGCCCAGCCGCGCGGCCGAGAGTACGTGCTCGTCGTGGAGGACGAGGAGCCGGTGCGGCGGCTGGTCCGCCGCGTCCTCGAGAAGCTGGGCTATGAGGTGACGGTCTCTTCCGACGGCCGCGCCGCGCTCGAGACGCTGCGCGCGGACGAGGCGGGCCGCATCCGGCTGGTCGTCTCCGACATGGTGATGCCCGTCATGAGCGGCCGCGGTATGGCCGAGGAGCTGGCCAAGCTGAGGCCGGGGCTGCCGGTGCTGTTCACGACCGGGTACACCGACGACACCGTCGAGGTCCCGCCGGGCCTGGAGCTGCTGCGCAAGCCTTTCAGCGGCGCCGAGCTGGCGCGGCGCGTGCGCGGCGTCCTGGATCGGCCCGCGTCCTAGAGCGGCCGCGCGGCCGAGGCGTTGCTATCGTGATGACATGCGAGGACTGAGCGCTCAGACGGCGGCGGAGTACCTGCGCGAGCACGGCCCCAACGAGCTGCCCGCGGCGCGGCGCCGTCCGGCGTGGCGCATGGCCGCGGAGCTGCTGCGCGAGCCGATGCTCGCTCTGCTCCTGGCCTGCGGCGCGCTCTACCTGCTCCTGGGCGACGCCGGGGACGCCGCCATGCTGGGGGTGGCGGTGCTGCTGGTCGTCGGGCTGACCTTCTGGCAGGAGCGCAAGACCGAGCGCGCGCTGGAGGCGCTGCGCGAACTGTCCAGCCCGCGGGCGCTCGTCCTGCGCGACGGCGCGCCGGTGCGCGTGCCCGCGCGGGAAGTCGTCCCCGGGGACGTGCTCCTGCTCGAGGAGGGGGACCGCGTGGCGGCCGACGGGACGGTGCTCGAGGACTCCGGGCTGAACCTGGACGAGTCGCTCCTGACCGGCGAGTCGGTGCCGGTGGGGAAATCCGTCTGGGACGGGCGCGCGCCCCTGGACCGGCCGGGCGGCGAGGCGTCGCCGTTCGTCTGGTCCGGGACGCTCGTCACGCGCGGGCGCGGGGCGGCCGTGGC
>CAZTZW010000091.1:0-8510 GCA_964618085.1 uncultured Elusimicrobia bacterium | reverse complement strand
CGTGCGCTCGCGCCTGGCGGCCTGGGGGGCCCGGGACTGGCTCGACGCGGTGTCGGGCGCCTTCGCGTCCCTGCCGACGCTCGTCGCGCGCCTGCCTCCGGCGCGCGCCTTGCTGCGGCGCCCCGACGCCGCGCTAGGAGCGCTGCTCGACGCGGCCGAGCCGCCCCTCCTCTATCTCGTGACGGGGGCCTCCGGCGCGGGGAAGACGGCCTTCCTCACCGCCCTCGTCGAGCGCCTGCGCGCGCGCGGCGCGACGGTCGCCGGCATCCTGGCCCCGGGCGAGCACGCGGGCGGCGTGAGGACGGCTTTCGACGTCGTGGACTTGTCGACGGGGCGTCGCGCGGCGCTCTGTCATCGCGACGCCCCGTCCGATTGGCCGCGGCTCGCGGGGCCGTTCCGATTCTCTCCCGAGGGCGTGGCCCTGGGCCGCGCGGCGCTCTCCGCCGACGCGGACGTGCTCATTGTCGACGAGGTCGGACCGTTGGAGCTCTCCGGAGGCGGTTGGGCCGAGCGCCTCGACGAGCTGGCGCTGACGCGGCGCAAGCCCATGGTCTGGGCTGTGCGCGAGAGCCTCGCGGAGGCGGTGCAGGCGCGCTGGAGCGCGCCCGCCGTCGCGACGTGGAGCCCCTCCAAAGACCCGGACGAGGCCGCGGCCGCGCTAGAAGCGGCCGGCCCGCAGCAGGAAGCGCGCGCCCGCTAGAACGGCCGCCGCCGCCGCGGCGGCGACCACCGCCGACAGCGCGGCCGCTTTCAGGCGGCACGCCGCGCACAGGGAGGACTTCAAGGCCTCGCCCGTCCAGAGGCCCGCGTGCAGGAAGGACATCGCGAGCACGGCGGGCCAGCGCAGGAAGGGGGCGAGCGGGCGCAGGCCGCTCTCGGCGAGCCCGCACCGTCCGCAGGCGTCTACAGGATGCGGCACCAGAGGACCTTGAGGTACTCGCCTTCGGGATGGTCGGCGGCGAAGGGATGGTCGGCGCCCGCGCCGGACTTCCGGAAGATGGAGGCGCGGCGGCCCGCCGAGCCGCAGGCCGTGCGCACGAACTGCTGGAACTCGTCCCAGGTCAGCATGCCCGAGCACGAGCAGGTGACGAGCACGCCGCCGGGCTCCACGAGCGAGGCGCCGAGCCGGTTCAAGTCGAGGTACTTCTGGCGGCCGAGCTTGTAGCCTTCGCGTGAGGCGATGAGCTTGTAAGGGTCCAGGACGACCACGCCGTACTTGCGGCCGTTCTGCTGGGCCTGGCGCAGGTAGGGGAACGCGTCGGCGTTGACCGCGTCGATGCGCACCTGGTTGATGTTGGCGTTCTTCTTGATGAGGGCGTGCGCGTCGGGGTCGAGCTCGATGCACGTCGTCTCCTCCGCTCCGCCGATCTTCTGGGCGTAGAGCCCGAAGCCGCCGGTGTAGGAGCACACGTCGAGGACCTTCTTGCCCTTGGTGAAGCGGGTGAGCGCCAGGCGGTTGTCGCGCTGGTCGCAGAAGAAGCCGGTCTTGAAGCCCGCGGTGGGCTCCACCTGGAAGGCGACGCCGTTCTCCTTGACGCGCCCGCCGGTGCCCGAGCCGCGCGGGTCTATCTGGAAGCCCTCCATGGTCTGCGTGTGGGTGGAGGCGCGCCGCACGTACTTGGCGTGGGGGAAATGGGCCATGAGGGCCTTCTCGAGCCGGTCGGCCAGCTTGAACATGCCCAGCGAGTAGAACTCGAGCACGACGAAGTTGTTGAGCCGGTCGATGACGAGCCCGGGGAGGCCGTCGCCGTTGTCGTGCACCAGCCGGTAGGCGTCCGTCGTCTCGTCCAGGCCCAGCGTCTCGCGCCGGAAGGCGACGGCCTGCCCGATGCGCTCGGCCAGGAACTTGTCGACGTCGAAGGCGCCGACCCCGCGGGCCAGCAGGCGCAGCGCGATGAGCGAGCGGGGGTTGTAGAGAGCGACGCCGTAGGGCGCGTCGGAGCGGTCGTAGACCGCGACCACGTCGCCGGGGCGGGCGCGGGCGTCCACCTCGCCGAGCATCCTCTTGTAGAGCTGATGGCCCGACGCCGCCGAGCGCAGGCGCACCCAGGGGATGGCCAGGTCGTGGCCGGCGGGCTTGCCGGTCTTGAGGGGGCGCGCCTCAGGGACGTCCTTCTCCTCGTCCTCGGGCACGCCGCGCTCGTCTTCGTTGTTCACGGGCTCATCATAGCGGATTTGGAGGGAGGGAACTTTTGGACGGGGTCGGTCGTATGAGTGGTGGAAGGCGTGTCGGCGCGCGGATGGGGTCTAGCCCATCAAACTAGCGCCAGCGCTAGTTTGATGGGGGTGACCACATGGCCGATGAGAGCTGGGTGCACGCCGTCGTCTCGCGTTGGGAAGCGGAGGATCGGGAACTGGCCCGCGTGGATGAGTCCGGCTGCTGGTCACCTCCAGGCTGGCAGCAGTGGTTTATGCACGACCTCTTCATCCGCCGCCGCCGCTTCGCCGGGTTGAGTCAGAGAGAGGTCGCGGAGCGTTGCGGCTTGGACCAAGCGGAGGTGAGCCGGTTCGAGAGAGGGCGAGGCGCGCGCTGGAGCACTTTGGACCGCCTAGCGTTCGCCCTCGACTGCGAAGCGGTCGTGAGGCTCCGACCCAACGACTCTTCCAAGGGTCCGGCGCGCTAGGCGGGTCGTCGTCGCGTGGAGCTGGGGTCGGTCTTGTCGCGAGGCTCGGGTCTAGCCGCGGCGAGAGGCCCAGGTCTCGGCCTCGGCCAGCTTCTCGGGCGCGCCGACGTCGAACCAGGCCCAGCGGGAGGCGTCGAAGGCGCGGATGTCGGCGCCCTCGGAGGCCAGTCGAAGGTAGCTGTCCACGATCGAGAAGACGCCCTCCTCGGTCAGCCGGCCGGGGAGCAGGGGAGAGGCGACGTGGACGCCGTCGAAAGAGAGGCGGCGCGCGCCCGGGACGGGCTTCTTGGCCCAGCGGGTCGTCCGCCGCTTGTCGTCGGCGTGGCCGACGAGGCGGCCCTCGGCGTCGAAGAGGAAGGCGCGGGTGGACCTGCGCTCGCGCACGGCCAAGGTCGCCAGCGGCGAGGCCGCGCGGTGCGCGGCGAGGAGGGCGCCGTGGTCGAGGTCGGTGACGACGTCGGCGTTGCGGATGAAGAAGGGCTCGTCGCCGGCCAGGAGGGGGGCGGCTTTCTTCAGGCCGCCGCCGGTCTCCAGCAGCAGGTCGTCCTCGCGCGAGACCTTCACCGCGACGCCGTGACGCGAGGCCAGCAGCGCGCAGAAGCCGGCCACGCGGTCGGCGTGATGGTGGGCGTTGACCACGAACTCGTCGGCGCCCGCGGCCTTGAGCTCGACCAGGGCCCGCTCGAGGAGGGGCACGCCGCCGACCGGGATGAGGGCCTTGGGGGTGACGTCGGTCAGGGGGCGCAGGCGCGAGCCGACGCCCGCGGCGAAGATCAGCGCCTTCACGCGGGCTTGGCGGGCCAGCGCGGCCGCTCGCGGTGGGAGACCTCGACGGTCACGCCCTGGTCGCGCAGGTGCTTGGCCAGGCGCTCGGTCATGTACACCGACCGGTGCTGCCCGCCCGTGCAGCCGAAGGCCACGTCCAAGGAGGTGAAGTTGCGGCGCGCGTAGTCCTCCACGGCCTGGTCCACGAGGGAGAACGCGGAGCGCGCCCAGCGGTCGACGGCCTCCTCCTTCGACAGGAACGAGACGACCTCGGGGTCGAGCCCGGACTGGGTCTTGAAGCGCTCCTGGCGGCCGGGGTTGGGCAGGCAGCGGCAGTCGAAGACGTAGCCGCCGCCGTGTCCTTTATCGTTCCGCGGCATCCCCTGCTTGTAGGAGAAGCTCTCGATGCGCACGTGCAGGCTCAGCTTGGCGCCGCCGAACTGGCGCAGGGCCGAGGAGCCCACGAGGCGCTTGAACACGCCCATGAGCTCGGGGACCTCGATGGGGAGGTTGTGGCGCAGGAGCAGGCGCTCGATGTTGCGGATGGCGTAGGGGATGCTCTGCAGGAAGAGGGGCTTCTTCTCGTGGAAGCCGCGCAGGCCGTAGGCGCCCATCGCCTGCATGATGCGGATGAGCACGAAGCCGGGGAAGTACTTCAGGAACTCGGCCTTGTCGACGCGGGCGTGCTTGGCCGCCTCGTGGACGTCGAGGTCGAGCAGCTCGTCGCGCAGCTCGAAGGGCACGTCGGCCTTGGCGTCGTAGAGGAGGGAGGCGATGTCGTACTGGAGCGCGCCGCGGCGGCCGTTCTGGTAGTCGATGAAGTGGGGCTTGCCGTCCTTGAGCATCACGTTGCGAGACTGGAAGTCCCGGCACAGGAAGAACTCGCGGTCGGCGGCGAGCAGGTAGTCGGCGAAGGTGGTGAAGTCCTCCTCCAGGGTCTCCTCGTGGAAGGGGATGTTGCCCAAGGTGAGGAAGTAGTACTTGAAGTGGTTCATGTCCCAGAGCATGGACCGCTTGTCGAAGCTCGCCCGGGGATAGCAGTAGCGGTAGTCGAGGCCCCTGCCCGCGACGATCTGGATGCGCGGCAGCCAGCGCACCACGTCGCGGTACACGGCGACCACCTCCTCGGGGAAGCCCTGCGCCGTGCGGCGCTTGCCCAGGAACTGGAACAGGGTCGTGTCGCCGAGGTCCTCCTCGAGATAGGCGGTCCCCGAAGGGTCCTCGCCGTAGATCTCGGGGACGGGGACCTTCTCCTTATGGAAGTGCCTGGAGAACTCGATGAAGGCGCGGTTCTCCTTCACGTCGTCGTTGAGGACGCCGATGGCCGTCCTGCCGCCTCCCGATAGGCGGTAGATCTTGCGGTTGGACCCGTCCGCGCGCACGGGGACCGGGGCGCCGGGCTCGGCGCCGAAGCGGGCCTTGAACAGCGAGGTCAAAGCGTCGGACACGGTCGCCATGTTAGCAAAGGCGGCGGCCGGACGGGGTTGGTCAAGAAGGAGAGCCGGAAAGGGGACAGGCCAGGTGCCTGTCCCCTTTCCGGCTTTTGCTAACATGCGCTCAGCACCCATCTCAAGGAGGACGCCATGAAAGGACTCTATACCGCACTCGCACTCTCCATCCTCGGCGCGGCCTACGCCGTCGCGCAGGATAAGCCCGCCGCCTCTCCCGCCCGGGAGTTCAAGTCGGTGAACATCGAGGTGAAGGGCCAGAAGATCTGGGTGCCGTCGGTGTTCATCGTCAAGAAGGGCGAGCGGGTGCGCATCAACCTGGTCAACACCGCTCCTTCCGGCGTGCACGCCTTCGAGATCGAGGGCTATCCCGACACCAAGGCCGCCGTCGAGAACAAGGAAGGCGCCAATACGAAGACGGTCGAGTTCACCGCGGACAAGGCCGGCATCTTCCGCGTCTTCTGCCCCATGCACGCGCCGCACGTCGGCGGCCAGCTCCTCGTCCTGGAGTGACCTGCCCGCTGTGCGCCGCCGCCGCCGCGCCCTTCCGTCCGGGCGCGGCGCGCGGGGCGCTGCGCTGCGGGACGTGCGCGCTGACCTTCGTGCCGCCGGAAAGGCATCTGCCGCCGGAGGCCGAGAAGGCGCGCTACGCCGAGCACCGCAACGGCCCGGACGACGCCGGCTACCGGGCGTTCCTGGACCGCCTGCTCGCGCCCCTGTGCGAGCGGCTCCCGGCGGGGGCCGAGGGCCTCGACTTCGGCTGCGGACCGGGCCCGGCGGCGTCGGTCATGCTGGGCGAGCGCGGCTTCAAGGTCCGCGACTGGGACCCCTTCTTCCGTCCCGACGGAGCGGCGCTGGAGCGCGGCTACGATTTCATCGTCTGCACCGAGGTGCTCGAGCACCTGCGCAGGCCCGCCGAGACGCTGTCGCGGCTCGACGGGCTCCTGCGCCCGGGCGGCCTCCTCGGCGTCATGACCATGCTCCTGGAGGACGACGAGGCCTTCGGGACCTGGTGGTACGCCGCCGACCCCACCCATATCTCCTTCTATAAAGCCGACACGCTGGAGTGGGTCGCGGCCTCCCGCGGCTGGCGCCTGGAGATCCTGCCGCGCGGCGCGGCCGTCTTCCGCAAGCCGGGCGGGGAACGGGTATAATCCCGGCCATGAGTCTCGCGGCGTACGTCGTCTTGGGCGTGGTCGTCGGCGTCTTCAGCGGCGTCGTGGGCGTGGGCGGGGGGATACTCCTCGTGCCCGCCTTCGTCTACCTCTTCGGCTTCTCCCAGCACACGGCGCAGGGCACGACGATGGCCCTGCTCGTCCCGCCCATCGGCCTGCTCGCGGCCATCACCTACTGGAAGAAGGGCTACGTCGACATCCGCGCGGCCGCCCTCGTCTGCGTCGGCTTCCTCCTCGGCAGTCCTTTCGGCGCCAAGCTGGCCGTGGCCTTGCCTCAAGAGACCCTCCGCCGCGTCTTCGGCTTCCTCCTCCTCGCGGTCGGCGCCCGCATGATATTCGTCAAGTGAGAACTCCCATGAAAGCCCTCCTGCTCCTCCTGGCTCTCGCCGTCCCCGCCGCCGCGCAGCCGCGCGTCTTCGACCCCGCCGCCATCGACGCGTCCGTCGCGCCCTGCGACGATTTCTTCCGCCACGCCTGCGGCGGGTGGATGAAGTCCAACCCCATCCCGTCCGACCAGTCGCGCTGGGGCCGCTTCAACGAGCTGGCCGAGCGCAACAAGGAGATCCTCCGCGGCCTGCTGGAGAAGGCCGCGGCTCCCGACCCCAAGCGCTCCGCTTCCGAGCGCCGCATGGGCGACCTGTACGCCGCCTGCATGGACGAGGCGGCGGTCGAGGCCAAGGGCGCCGAGCCCCTGGCGCCCCTGCTCGCCGACGTCGCCGCCCTGAAGGACGCCGCCGGCATGCCCCGCCTGCTGGCCTCCCTGCACCGCTCCGGCGTCTCCGCGGCCTTCGGGTTCGACTCGGACCAGGACAACAAGGACGCCACCAAGGTCATCGCCGCCTTCGACCAGGGCGGACTGGGACTGCCCGACCGCGACTACTACTTCAAGGAGGACCCCAAGAGCGTCCAGATCCGCCGCTGGTACGAGTGGCACGTCGCCAAGATGTTCGGCCTCCTGGGCGAGGAGCCCGCGGCCGCCGCGGCGAGCGCGGCGACCGTCCTGCGCCTGGAGACCGAGCTCGCGCGGGTCTCCATGGACCGCGTGTCGCGCCGCGACCCCGAGAAGACCTATCACCCGATGGACCTCAAGGCGCTGGAGACGCTCTCGCCGGGCTTCGGCTGGCGCGCCTACATCGGCGAGACGGGCGCGCCGTCCTCGGCCTGGCTGAACGTGGGGTCGACGTCGCACGCGAAGGGCTTCGCCGCGCTGGCCGCGTCCGCGCCGCTCGACGACTGGAAGACCTACCTGCGCTGGCGCGCGGTCTCCGCGGCCGCGCCCCATCTCTCCCGCGCCTTCGTCGAGGAGAGCTTCGACTTCGGCGGCCGCAAGCTGACCGGCGCCAAGGAGCTCAAGCCGCGCTGGAAGCGCTGCGTCGAGCTCGTGGACGGGCGCCTCGGCCACGACCTGGGCCGCCGCTATTACGAGACCACCTTCGGCGAGGAGGGCCGCCGGAAGATGGACGACCTCATCGGCGCCCTGCGCCGCGCCATCGCCAAGGACATCGAGAGCCTGGATTGGATGACGCCGGCGACCAAGGCCCGCGCGCAGGAGAAGCTGGCGACCTTCACGTCGAAGATCGGCGGCCCGACGAAGTGGCGCGCCTACGAGGGCGTGAAGGTGGACCGCGGCGACCTGCTCGGCTCCGTGCTCTCCTCGACGGCCTACGAGGTCAAGCGCCGCCTCGCCAAGATCGGCGAGCCCGTGGACCGCGCGGAGTGGCACATGACCCCGCCCACGGTGAACGCCTACTACAACCCGCAGATGAACGAGATCGTCTTCCCCGCGGGCATCCTCCAGCCCCCCTTCTTCGACCGCGCGGGGGACGACGCCTTCAACCTCGGCGGCATCGGCGCGGTCATCGGCCACGAGTTCACGCACGGCTTCGACGACCAGGGCCGCAAGTTCGACGCGAAGGGCAACATGTCCGACTGGTGGACCGAGGCCGACGCCAAGGCCTTCGAGGCCAAGGCGTCGTGCTTCGCCGACCAGTACGCGGGCTACCACGTCCTGCCCGACGTGAAGCTCAACGGGCGCCTCACGCTCGGCGAGAACACGGCCGACAACGGCGGCCTGCGCGTGGCGCGCATGGCGATGGACGAGCTGCCGTCCAAGCCCGTCTCCGTGGACGGCCGCACGCCCGACCAGCGCCTGTTCTACGGCTTCGCGCAGATCTGGTGCCAGAACCGCACCGAGGCGTCGGCGCGCATGCTCGCGCAGGTGGACCCGCATTCCGCCCCGGAGTGGCGGGTCAACGGCACGCTGTCGAACATGCCGGAGTTCGGCGCGGCCTTCGGCTGCAAGCCGGGCGCGAAGATGGTCCGCGCCCCTTCCTGCCGGGTCTGGTAGCTAGCGGAAGCGCACGGCGCGGCGGCACAGCGGACACGGGACCTTCAGGGAGAAGGCCTTGAGGAAATCCAGGATGGAGAGTTCCCAGCCGCAGCTCGAGCAGTCCACGCACCATCTCATCGCGCGGATAGCGTACCAGGACGGCGAGCCG
>CAZTZW010000090.1:0-8512 GCA_964618085.1 uncultured Elusimicrobia bacterium | reverse complement strand
CGGATGATCGGCAAGCACTCGGGCATCCTCATCCGCACGCCCGCCGCGGTGGCCGCCGTGCGCGGCACGGAGGCCGACGTCAACGTCAACGACCGGGTGGACGTGAAGGTGTACGAGGGACACGTCGACCTGACCAACGAGAAGGGCAGCACGTCCCTGCGCGCGGGCCAGCAGGCCTCCGTCGCCGGCGCCGGCGAGGCCCCGACCGCCGCCAAGGCCATGGCCAAGAGCGACTACGGGACGTGGCAGGACGGCCTGCAGCCGGCGGACCTCAACAAGAGCCTCGAGCTGCTCAACAAGGCCGCGGACAAGAGCCGCACGCTCGAGCTGAAGATGAAGGACAAGAACGGGAACACCAAAGACGTGAAGCTGAACTTCGAGAAGAAGTGACGACGACGGCGTCCGACACCATGATATGAGGCTGATGATGCGCGCCGTCCTGGTCCTCCTCGTCTGCGCCGCGGGCGCCGTCCCGGCCCGCGCGCTGGACGCGGCGAGCCTGCAGTTCACGGTCCCGGCGCCCGACCCGGTGCAGGCGGGCGAGACGCTGTCCTTGCAGGCGCTGGCGGTCAACACCGGCGACACGGCCTGGACGCCCGGGACCTATTACTGGGTGGGCGAGGTCTACGACCTCGACTACAAGCTCGTCGCGCGTACCACGCAGATCTCGCCGCGCGAGGCGGTCGCCGCCGGCGGCGTGGCGGCCATCTCCCTGCCCTTCAACGTGCCGGAGACGGCCTTCGGGCGCCGCCTGTACCGGGTATTCCTCGTGGTCAACAACAAGACCTTGCTCCAGTCCGAGTACAAGGGCTTCTCCATCATCGAAAAGACCATCCCGCCCGCTCCCGAGGTGGTCAGCTACCACGTCGAGGGCAACATCACCGTCTCGATGAAGGACTCCAGCCGCAATAAGTGGAAGGACGCGACGGGGACGACGAACTTCAACACCGTCGGCAAGCTCAAGGACTCCTCGTACCTCATCAACATGTACGTCCTGCACAAGCGCGGAAACGTGTTCGACCCGGTCATCATCATGGCGAACTACTACGCGCCATGGGGGACGGTCTATGGGGGAGACATCGTGCCCAACCTGGGCCCGCTCGCGGTCTCCGGCCAAGGCATGCGCGGCATGATGCTGGAACAGAAGAAAGGCCGGCTGGATTGGAACCTGCTCGGGGGTCAGACCGTCGAGTCCCAGGCGGGCACGGCGTTGACCAACGGCCGGTACGTGCGCTCCCTCTACGCCGGCAAACTCGGGGTGCAGGCGCTGGATTCGCTGAAGCTCAACGCCAACTACTTCCTGAGCGCCGACGAGGTGGGCTCCTTGAGCTCCGACCCGAAGTCCAACAACTTCCGCGGCCCCAGCCTGGCCGCGCAGAAGAACTCAGGCTACGGCCTCGATACCATCTGGGAGCCGGTGAGCAAGCTCAAGTTCATCACGGCCTGGCAGCGCAACGTCTACCAGGCCGACCTGCGCAACCCGGCCGTGAAGGACACGGCCATCCGCGGCGAGCTCTCCTGGGAGCGCAAGCTCTTCAAGTGGCGCGCCTATATGCAGCGCGCCGGAGCCGACTTCACCGCTTTCGGCAACCCCGGCGTGGTCGGCGACCGGCTCACCTACAACACCTCGCTGAACCTGTATCCCGCCAAGTGGTACTCGCTGTCCCTCGTCGGCGACCAGTACCGGGACAATCTCCGCAGCGATCCGCGCCGCACGACGACGACCCAGCGCCTCATCAGCATGGGCCACGCGTTCCAGTTCCCCAGCGCCACGACGCTGAACGTGAGCGGCTCGCTCAACACCGCCAAAGGCCAGCCGAGTTCGGCCCTCAACAACCGCACCACGACGATGGGTCTCACGGTGGGCCAGCTCATCAAGCGGCACAGCGTCTCGCTGACCGCGCAGACCAGTCAGTTCCGCGACGCCAACAAGCTCGCGCACGACCTGGACACGCAGACCCTCGGCTTCTCGTCGAGCTGGCGCCTGCCGCGCAACTGGACGTCGACGTTCGGTCTGACCGTCTCCAACACGAAGGACAAGACCGACGGGTCGAAGCGCACCACGCAGTCCGTGGGCCCGAGCTTGTCGGTGCCGCTCTCCAAGAAGTGGGGCAGCCAGTACTGGGGCACCTACACGGCCACCAAGAGCACGTCGCTCACCTTCCCGACCGACAACCGCCTCCTCTCGGTGAACTCCGAGTTCACGGCGACCTACAACCCGCAGCTCAGCACGACCTTCGGCGTCGGGGCGAACCAGAGCAAGGACAAGGTCGTCGCGAGCAACACCTACAAGGAAGTCGTGCTGTCCACGCGCGTCTCGTACACCTTCTGAGAGCCTCCTATTTGCTAGAAAGCCCCATGGCCCGCATCCTGGTCGTCGACGACGAACCGCTCATCCGGGAACTGCTCGCCACCGTACTCGCGGGCGGCGGCCACACGGTCAAGACGGTCGGCAGCGGCGCCGAGGCGCTCGAGCGCCTGAGCCAGGAGCCTTACGAGGTGGTCGTCATGGACCGCACCATGCCGCGCCTTTCCGGTCTGGAGGCCCTCGTCGCCATCCGCAAGGAGCCGGCGCTCAAGGGCGTGAAGGTCATCATGTGCACCGGGGCCGGCATGGTCGCCGACGCGGACGCCGCGCTCAGCGCAGGCGCCGACGACTACGTGGTCAAGCCGTTGGACACGGCGCGCCTGCTCGAGAAGGTGGCGCGCCACGCCGCGGCGGCCGCGCCGCGAGCGGAGTTCCCGGCCGCCGGGTTCATGGGCTCGCTGAAGCGGCTGTTCCGGTCCTAGCCAGGAACTTCTTGAGCGCCGGGTCCTCCGGCGCCAGCCTCAGCGCTCTGGACCAGACCGCGTGGGCCTGCTTCTTGCGGCCGAGCGAGTAGTAGGCCGAGCCCAGCCGCTTGAGCGCCAGCAGGTCGTTGGGCTCCAGAGTCAGGATGGCGGAGAGCGTGGCCACGGCCTGGTGGTGCTTGGCGTCGTAGATCTGGTGCAGGGCGACCATCTGCTTGTGCTCGATGAGGCGCATCCCGGGCGTGACGTCGTCCGTCAGCTCCGGGTGCTCGGCGTAAAGCAGCTTCAGGTAGGCGTCGAAGCGCGCGTTCTCGGGGGCGAGCTCGCAGGCGTAGCGCAGGGCGTCGTGGGCGAGCTTGAGGTCGGCGGGCGTATCGAGCAGCCCGCGCAGGCCCATCACGGCCATGCGCCTCGGCTTGTCCGCCGGGTCGAGCTGGGGGGAGAGCTTGATGATCTGCTCCAGCCGCGACTGGAGCGTCCGCACCTGGGGGTCGCCCGGGTCCTGGTCCAGCAGGGCCTGTATCTCGAGGAGGGCGAGGCGGTACTTGCCCTCGCCGATGAGCTGCGACGTCCGCTCCCGGCGCTTGCGCGTGAGCACGGCGATCTTCTTGCGCGCTTCCAGGACCATGGACTGCGCGGTCTTCTGGTCGGGGTCCGCCTTCAGGACCTCGTTCCATTTGCCGATGGCGCGGCGGTAGTCGTTCTTCGCGTAGTAGTCGAGGGCTTCCTGGTAGTACTGGTCCACCGGCTTCTTGGAGGGCGCGGCCTCCTGGGCGGCCAGCGGCAGGGCCAGGAACAGAAGCGCGGCGGTCTTCACAGGGCCGTCCCCTCGCGCAGCTCGCGCACCAGGCTGATCTCGATGCGGCGGTTGCGCGCGCGGCCCTCGGGCGTCTCGTTGGACGCCACGGGGCGGTGCTCGCCGTAGCCGCGCGCGTGGAAGCGTCCGGCGGGCATGCCCGCCGCGATGAAGTATTCGATGACCGAGAAGGAGCGGCCGGCGGAGAGCTCGAAGTTGCTGCGGAAGCGGCCGCCGGCGATGGGCACGTCGTCGGTGTGGCCCTCGACGAGGATGGGGTTGGGATAGGGCCCCGCGACGCGCGCCAGGGCGCCGAGCACCTCGCCGGCCCGCGGCGAGAGCCGCGTCGAGCCCTCGGCGAAGAGGACGGGGGACGGCAGGGTCAGCCGCACCGTGCGCGCGTTGACCTCGACGCCGAAGTCCTTGAGCTTCAGCCGGTCGAGCTCCTGTTCGAGCTTGACGGCGATGTCGGTCTCGGCCACGCGCTCCTGCGCCTGGGCCTTGTCCTGGGGCTTGGACACGTCGCTCTCCATGCGCGCCAGCGCCTTCTCCACGGCGGGGCCGCGGGTGCTGTAGGAGTAGGCGAACAGCGACATGAAGAGGAGCACCAAGGTGGACATGAGGTCCGCGTAAGGGACCATCCAGAGCTGGCTCAGCTCGTCTTCGGAGGCGCTCACGGGGTCTTCCGGACGTCCCGCATGATGAGGATCTCGACGCGCCGGTTGCGGGCGCGGCCCGCGTCGTCGGCGTTGGTCGTCAACGGGCGGTGCTCGCCGTAGCCCGCGGCGACCAGGCGCGCCGGGGGCACGCCCGCGGCGACGAGGCGCTCGATGACGGAATAGGAGCGCGCGACGGAGAGCTCCCAGTTGCTCTTGTAGGGGGAGACGGCCAGGCGCACGTCGTCGGTGTGCCCCTCGACGACGACCTGGTTCGGCATCTCTTGGAGGACCGCGGCCAGGCGCGCCAGGGGCTCGGCGGCCTGCGGGGAGAGGTCGGCGAGCGCGGTGGGGAAGAGCAGGCGGTCCTTCAGGCGCACGCGGATGAGGTCCTCCTCGAGCGTGACGTCCTCGAACAGCGCCTTGACGCGGTCCACGGCCTCCTTCTCCTTGAATACCTCCTGGGGCGGGGCGGCCGGCGCCGGGGGCTCGACGACGGCCTTGGCGTCGAAGCTGCGCACGAGCTCGGCCCGGGCCTCGGGACGCTGCAAGGTCATCGCGTACATGACGAGGAAGAACAGCATCAGGTTCGTCATCATGTCCGCGAGGACGACGAGCCAGAGAGGGTTGTCTTCCGGCGGTTTGGCCGCGCCGTGAAGGCGGTGCAGGAAGGGGATCATGCCGCCACCTTGTAGTTCTTGGCCCCTCCGCGCCGCAGATAGAAGGACATGTAGCCCTCGAGCTTGCGCGCGATGAGCCAGGGGGCCTCGCCCTGCGCCAAGCAGATGACGCCCTTGGCGATGAGCTCGCGGTTGAGCATCTCCTCCTCGGAGTAGAAGTTGAGCTTGGCCGCGATGGGCAGGAACAGGAAGTTGGCGGAGAAGATGCCGTAGAAGGAGGCGGTCATGGCGACGGCCATCGAGGCGCCCATGGCCGTGGGGTTGGTGATGTTGCGCAGCACCTGGACGACGCCGATGAGGGTGCCCAGCAGGCCGAAGATGGGCGCGTAGGTGCCCGCGGCGCGGAAGATGGCGCAGACCTGCATGTGGCGCTGGCGGGTGGCCAGGATGTCGCGCTCGAAGCGGTCGCGCATGATGTCGACGTCGAGGCCGTCGAGGAGCATCTGCACGCCGTCGCTCATGAAGGGATGGGGCAGGGACGGCAGCACGCCCGCGAGCGCGGGCGCGCCCTCCTTGCGCATCTTGTCGGAGAGGCCGATGAAGGCGTCGATGAGCTGGCCGGGCGTGGGGCGCTTGGGGGGGAACAGCATCATCTTCATCGCGCCGGGCACGTGGCGCAGGACCGAGTACGGGAAGCTGATGAGCACCGAGCCCAGAGTGCCGCCGAAGATGAGGGTGATGGCCTCCGGGTCGAGGAGGAAATGGACCATCTGGCCGCTATGGAGGATGAGCAGGATGACGCTCGAACCCACGAACACGCCGAGGATGGTCATCAGGTCCATGGCGTTTCCTTAGTGAGCGCCGTCCGCTTCGGGCTCGGGGCCGTGCCCCTCGCCGTTCCCATTCCCGTTGCCGTTGCCATTGCCGTTCCCGTTCCCGTGGGAGGGGGCGGGGAGGGGGAGCTCGCCTTTCTTCAGCGCCACGCGGCCGTCGCGCACGAGCTGGCTCAAGGCGCTCACGACGCGGCGGACCTCCGCATCGCGGGCCTTCTCGGGCAGCTCGCCGGCCATCTCGATCTCCTGCTTGAGCCACTCGCCGAGGCCGGTCTTGAGGCGGCCCAGCACGTGCGACGTCAGGCTCGGGGAGGTCTTGAGCGCCGCGGCCATGCTCTTGAGCGGCACCGCGCGGCTCAGAGTGGTGAGGCCGGAATCGTCGAGGCGGGAGATGTCGTCGAGCACGACCAGGCGGCGGGCGAGGCGTTCGCCCAGCATCTCGTCGGCGCCGCGCAGGGCGGCGAGCAGCTCGTTCTGGAGGCGGGTGGGGGATTCCGTGAGGATGTCGGCGATCTTGTCCTCGCCGCCGATGAGGCAGTCGATGCTGGCGCGGATGGTGCCTTCCAGCGCCTGGACATGGGTCATGTCCAGGAGCATGGGCGTGGCCATCAGGGAGACGATCTCCTTGCGGCGCGCCTCGGGCATGGCGTCCAGGGCTTGGGAGGCGAAGGCCGGGGGGAGGAAGTGGACGATGACGGCCGTCATCTGCGCGGACTGGTTCTCGAGGAGGGTGACCAGGGTCGGCACGTCGCGCTCCTGGAGGAAGGAGAAGGGGCGCACCCGCTCGCCTTCCGCGGCGGGGGCGTGCGGCCGCGCGACGGGGTCCAGCGGCGCGCGGGAGGCCTCCTCGCGGGCGGCGGCGGCGGGGTCGAGGCCGGCGACGCCGGGGCCCATCGAGCGGGCGACGCGCAGGGAATCGGAGGCGTCGCGCAGGACGCCGAGCAGCGGCTCGAGAAAGCGCCGTACCAATATGAGCAGCCCCAGCGCCGCGGCCAGGAGCCACGCGGCCGACCATACCGTGCGCGGGCTGAGGATGTTCTCCTCGGGAGCGGGCGGGGCGGGGGTCTTCCGGAAGTCCATGCGTTCGACGTTGAGCGCGTCCCCGCGCTCGGGCTTGAGGCCGAGCATGCCCTGCGCGGTCTTCTTGGCCAGCGCCACGGCGTCGTCGGAGAAGCCTTGGTCGAGCAGGATGGTGACCGTGACGCGGCGCACGATGGAGACGGGGAAGGCCAGGGCGGAGGCCTGGCCGGGCGCTTCCTTGGCGCTGACGCCGGGGAGGATCTCGCTGTCGGGCTTATCGACGTCGCTGAGCAGGTCGGCGTTGACGACGACCACGACGTCGTCGGAGCCCAGCATGCGGCGCAGGACCTCCTGAAGACGCTTCTCGACCGCGCTCTCCAGGCCGACCTTGGCCTCGAGGTCGGAGACGACCGAGGAGCGGCGGGGAGCTTGGGCGTGCGCGGCGCAGACCATCAGCCCCGTGACCAGGGCGAGAAGAGGGGTTCTCATGGGACTGTCGGAGTATAGCCCCCCCTTTGTTACAGAATCAATAATAAAGGAGACTCACCGGCACTGGTAGTACTCCTTGCCGCCCACGGTCAGGAGCGGGTAGCCGTTGGAGTTGCGCGACTGCTTGAGGTCCACGTCCTCCAGCGCGCCGCGGCCCTCCCCCATGAAGAGACGGCCGCCCTTGACGGTCCAGCGCCCGCCCGACGACGAGTTCGACTGTCCGTAGGCCGTCCCGTGCATGCCTGAGGAGTAGGTCTCGCCCTGGGCGCCGGCGGACCAGGTCCCATCGGCGCGGAAGACGGCGCGCTCCTGCTTGGTCGTGCCGGCGACCTGGTTGTAGCGGATGTAGCACCAGGGGGAAGACACCAGCGTCTTGGACAGGGAGTCGGAGCCCGCGGGGGACGCCTTCGCGGCGGGGGCCTGTTTCGATGCCTTCGCGCCGCCGGCGGCGGCGCGGATGTAGGTCTCGCTCTCCCCGTCCATCGTCACGGTGAGGGCGTCGCCGTCGAGGACGTAGGTCATCCGCTCGACGCGGCCGTCCCCGACGTAGAGCAAGGTGATGCTGCGTCCGGAGGCCTTCCAGCGCACCGGCTCGCCGCGCACGACGCCCGTGCCGTCGGCCGCGATGCGCGAGAGCACCTCGCCGTCCTTGGTCCAGGCGCCGACGAGGGGGGAAGCCGCGGACGCGGGCACGGACAACAGGAGGAGCAGCAGGACTCGCATCATGCGCGCATGATACTAGATGTCTAAGGCTTTCCTCAGCACATCTGTGCCGGGCGTCTCGCGCCCGGCCAAGCCCCGTCTAGAGCTTAAGCTTGCCGGGAGGCAGGGCGCCGCCGCCGGGGCCGAACAGCCCGCCGCCGCCGAGCCCGCCGGCCGCGCCGGGGGTGACGATGGACGTCTGCGCCTTGCGGCGCATCTCCTTGAGCTCCTCCATCGTCTCGGTGAAGGCGAGCTGGACGGCCTCGCCGTAGCCGGCGACGGCGGCCTCGAGGGAGTCGCCCGGGATCTCGAAGGAGAGGGGGAGGGCGCCGGCGGGGGTCATGAGCTGCGCCTCGCCCACGTACTGCGCCTTGCGCGACGCGTCAGGGGTGCCGTCGGCCTTCACGGGCGTGAGGCGGCGGATGGTGCCGACCTTGCGGTCGGTAAAGACCTCCTCTTTCCAGAGGTCCTTCTCGTCCATCTTGGCGGAAACGGGTTCGCTGCTCATCGCGTCACTCCACGGAGAAGGATTTGCCGCAGGAGCACGAGCTCTTGGCCTGCGGGTTCTGCACGACGAAGCCGGACGCCATCAGGCTCTCGGCGTAG
>CAZTZW010000089.1:0-8519 GCA_964618085.1 uncultured Elusimicrobia bacterium | reverse complement strand
GTGAAGGGCTGCGGCGAGAACAAGATCAAGGACAAGATCGCCAACAAGATCTACGACCAGATGGTGAAGTTCGGCGGCTACGGCTTCAACAAGTCGCACTCGGTGGCCTACGGCATCGTCGCCTACCAGACCGCCTACTTGAAGGCCAACTACCCGGTCGAGTTCATGGCCGCGGTGCTCACCTCCGAGATCGGCCACTCCTCCATCGGCGCCGAGGACAAGGAGAACAAGCTCGTCACCTACCTGGAAGACGCCAAGCGCATGGGCATCAAGGTGCTCCCGCCCGACGTCAACAAGTCGGGGACGCGCTTCACCATCGAGGGCGACGACATCCGCTTCGGCCTGCTCGCCATCAAGAACGTGGGCGAGGGCGCGGCCGAGTCCATCGTGAAGGCCGCCGCCGAGAAGCCTTTCGCGAACCTCGAGGATTTCTGCGCCCGCGTCGACATCCACGCGGTCAACAAGAAGTGCGTGGAATCCCTGGTCAAGGCGGGCGCCGTCGACATGCTGCGCCCCGCCGACGACAAATGCGCGGCGCGCGCGCGCCTGCTGGCCTCCATCGACGAGGCCGTGGGCCGCCAGCAGCGCGTCAAAGCCGACCTCGACAAGGGCCAGACCTTGCTCTTCATGGGCGGCGCCGGCGACGACGCGCCCGCGGCCCCGTCGTCCTTGCCGGGCGTCAAGCCGCTCTCCGAGCACGACACGCTGACCTTCGAGCGCGAGGTGCTGGGCTTCTATTTCTCGGGCCACCCCCTCCTGGGCATCAAGACCCAGCTCAAGGCCTCGGCCACCCACGAGATCTCCCAATTGAACGCATCCGTCACCGTTCCCGTGCGTCTGTCGGGCATGATCGCGGGCATGCGCAAGATGGTGTCCAAGAAGACCGGCGAGCCTTGGGTCCGCTGCGAGCTGGAAGACCTGACCGGACAGATCACCGCCCTTTGCTTCCCGCGCGTCTACGCCTCGGGCCTGGCCGTCATCGCCAAGGTCGGCGCCTTCGTCGCGGTCGCCGGCCGCGTCTCCGTGCGAGGCGAGGGCGCCGAAGGCGGCGCCCCCGAGCTCATCGTCGACGAGATGATGCCCCTCGAGCGCGCCGTCAGCAAGTTCGCCAAGCGCCTGCGCCTGCGCTGCGACGGCAGCGTCGGCACCGAGACCCTGGAGAAGCTGCGCGACGTCCTCGAGGCCCATCCCGGCCCCCTGAAGGTCATCCTCGAGCAGGACCAGGGCGACGGCATCGCCATCCTCGAGGTGGACATCGAGGTCACCCTCAACAACGACCTCGTCGAGTCCGTCGAGAACCTGCTCGGCGCCAACTCCTGGAAGATTGACGCCGGCGCCATCCCCGCCCCCGTCATCTCCAAACCCAACTTCAGGAGAGGATAGGGGACAGGCACCTAGCCTACATCCCCTGTCCCCCAACCTTCGCAATCTGGGCCGTCAGCTCTACCCAGGAATAGCCCTGTAAATATCTCGCTTGGTTGCAGGTTAGGCGCCTGTCCCCTTACCTACATATAAGGAATCTGCTAGGATTTCCGGACATGGGTGATAAAAAGCGGATCCTCGTCGCGGACGACGATCCCGACCTCCTCGATCTGCTGAAGATGGACCTGGCCTACCAGGGCTACGAAGTCATCGCGGCCGCCAACGGCAAGGACGCGCTGCAGCTGGCGATGAACGAGCACCTGGACCTCGTCCTGCTCGACGTGATGATGCCCTACATCGACGGCTACCACGTCGCCTACGAGCTGACCAACAAGCTCGGCGCCAAGGCGCCCAAGATCCTCATCATGACCAGCCGCGACACCGTCAAAGAGAAGGGCATCGCCCTCATGTCCGGCGCCACCGAGGTGCTCCAGAAGCCCTTCGAGATGGCCAAACTCCACGACCGCATCAAGGCCGTATTGGATAAGCCCTAATGAGAAGCCTCTTCGCCCTCGCCCTCCTCCTCCTCGCCGCTCCCGTGATGGCCCAGCCCGCGGGCGGCTCCGGCCCCGAGGTGAAGATCAAGCCCAAGCGCTCCGGTTTCTCGCGCGAGGCGCGCGCCGAGCGCGCCAGCGCGCGCGACGGGTCGCTCGCGCCCGACACCGAGATCATCGACGCGCCGACGACGGCCGTGCTCGACAACTACGGCTACTCCTCGCGCTCGCGCTTCTACGCCCGCGGCGGCGTGCTGCAGTACCTGGCCTTCGGCGTGTACCCCGACGTCAACCTGGGCGCCTCGGGGGCCATCGACGGCCTCATCGGCGACGAGAAGCACGTGCGCCTGCGGGCCCCGACGGCGCAGGTGAAGTGGCGCTTCTTCGAGGGCGACGAGGCCCTGCCTTCCCTGGCCGCCGGCTTCGACGGGCAGGGCTACCGCTACAACGCCGGCGACCGCCGCTTCAACCAGCGCCAGCGCGGCTTCTACGTGGTCGCGACCAAGGAGATCGCGGTCCCGGGCTTCCAGGTCCATCCGTCCTTCAACATCTCCGACTTCGACGGCAACGCCATCTTCGGCTCCATCCCCTTCACCCTGAACATCCGCGACAAGGTGTCCCTGCTCGTCGAGTGGGACAACATCGCCAATTGGAGCGACTCGCGCCTGAACGCGGGCATGCGCTTCTACGTCACCTCCGCTTTCCACGTCGACTTCGCCGCGCGCGCCCTCGGGGCCGGCGGCTTCTACAACGACGGGGCCGCCCGCGGCTCCGAGCGCATCGTCCAGCTTCGCTACGCCGCCTCTTTCTAGAACCGTACCGCCGCACGGAGAGAACATGTCCAGCGCCACGACGACCAAGCCCAGCCCCCAGCTCAAGAAGTACTTCACCGACCTCACGCCCGGCAAGCTCATGGGCCTGCGCCAGATCACCGACGACAAGGGCCGCTTCAAGGTGTTCGCCCTCGACCAGTCCAACTCCTTCAAGAAGGCCCTGCGCGCGCTCGCCGAGAAGCTCGGCAAGCCCGCCGAGCCCACCTACGAGCAGATCCGCGACTGCAAGATCGAGATGGTGAAGGTGCTCTCCCCCCTCTCCTCGGCGGTGCTGCTCGACGTCAACTTCGGCGCGCGCCAGGCGCTCAACAGCCTCGCGTTCCCCAAGACCGTCGGCCTCATCGTGCGCTCCGAGGCCTCCAAGGACTCCGGCATCCCCTCCGAGTACGAGCCCGGCTGGTCGGTGGAGAAGATCAAGAAGATGGGCGCCGCGGCCGTGAAGCTCCTGGTCTACCTCGACGTCGAGGACAAGGCCAACACCAAGGCCCAGCTCGCCTTCGTCGAGAAGCTCTCCAAGGCCTGCGCCGAGCAGGACATCCTCCTCATGACCGAGGAGCTGTCCTTCCCGCGCAAGGGCGAGGACAAGAAGACCCCCTCCTACAAGGCCCGCAAGGTGGACAACATCATCGAGGCCACCAAGCTCCTCGGCCCGCTGACCGACATCCTCAAGCTCGAGTACCCCGCCAACATGGGCGACGACTCCGAGCAGCAGCAGGTCGATAACCTCGGCCGCATGAACGAGGCCGCCCTGCGCCCCTGGGTGCTCCTCTCGGCCGGCGAGAAGTTCGACGTGTTCGCCGAGCAGGTCGAGCTCGCGATGAAGGCCGGCTGCTCCGGCTACATGGCCGGCCGCGCCATCTTCAACGAGTACTTCGAGCAGTCCACCCCCGTGGCTCGCCACAAGTTCCTGCAGACCACCGCGATGGACCGCATGAAGCTCCTCAACAAGTCCGTCGAGGCCTACTCCCCGTCGTGGATGGCCCGCTACGGCATCGCCGAGAGCGAGCTCGCCGCGGCCGTCTCCCCGACCTGGTACCTGAACAAGGGCGAGAGCGCGGGCAAGGGCGGGGCGACGGGAGGCGCGTACTAAGATGGCGTCCAAGCGCATCGCCGTCCTGACGGGCGGCGGAGACTGCCCCGGCCTCAACCCGGCCATCCGCGGCGCGGTCCTCAAGGGGACCAAGCTCGGCTACGAGTTCGTCGGCATCCAGGAAGGCTGGAAGGGCATGATCAACGGCACCGCCAAGCCCCTGACCGCCGACGACGTGCGCGAGATGGTCGGGAAGGGCGGCACCATGCTCGGCACCTCCCGCACCAACCCCTACAAGAAGGACAAGGGCGTCGAGGGCGTGCTGAACACCTTCAAGAAGCTCGACCTCCACGCCCTCATCGCCATGGGCGGCGAGGACACCCTCGGCGTGGCCAACAAGCTCTACAAGGAGCACAAGGTCAACGTCGTCGGCGTGCCCAAGACGATGGACAACGACTTGGACGCGACCGACTACACCTTCGGCTTCGACACCTCGGCGACTCTGGCCATGGAGGCCGCGGAGCGGCTCGTCGACACCGGCCGCTCGCACCGCCGCATCATGGTCCTCGAGGTCATGGGCCGCCACGCCGGCTGGGTGGCCCTGTTCACCGCGATGGGCGCTGGCGCGGACTACGTGTGCCTGCCCGAGAGGAAGGTGGACGTCAAGGACATGTGCGCCAAACTCAAGGCCGCGCACGCCAAGAAGAACGTCGCGCTCGTCGTCGCCTCCGAGGCCGTCGAGTTCGAGGGCGAGCAGAAGAACGAGCAGCTCGACGAGTTCGGCCACATGATCCTCAAGGACCGCGGCGTCGGCGAGACCTTGGCCAAGATGATCGAGGCCGAGACCAAGATCGAGACGCGCGTCGGCGTCATCGGCCACATGCAGCGCGGCGGCCCCCCCACTCTCTTCGACCGCATCCTCGGCACGCGCGTCGGCGTCAAAGCCGCCGAGCTCGTGCATGAGGGCAAGTTCGGGAACATGGTGGCCCTCAAGGGCGACCAGGTCGTGCCCGTCAGCCTCGAAGCCGCCACCGCCAAGCTCAAGACCGTGACGCCCGAGTGGCTCAAGCTGTCGGACGACCTGCTCTAGGAGAGTATGGGCGAAGACACGAAGAGGTTCCAGCGCAAGACGGTCCTGGTCAAGCGCTCGCTGCAGCTCAAGTACATCGGCATGGTGTTCCTGAGCGTGCTGGTGGCCTCCATCATCGTCGGCGGCGACATCTACTACTCGCTGACCCAGGTCATCCTCACCGAGTGCCCCTCGGTGACCGACCGGGTCGTCCAGTTCAACGCCTTCATCATCGCCAAGGTCGCGCTGTACCTGGCGCTGATGCTCCTCATCTCCCTCTACGTTTCGCATAGGTTTGCCGGCCCTATATATCGCTTCGAGAAGAGCGCGCAGGCCCTGGGCGGCGGCGACCTGACCCACCGGGTGTCTCTGCGCACCGGCGACGAGCTCATGGAGCTGCAGGAGGAGTTCAACGCCATGGCCTCCGGCATCCAGTCTTTGGTGCAGAAGGACCGCAACCTCGCCGCGCGCCTCTCCGACCGCGTCGAGGAGCTCTCGCGCAAGGCCGGCGACGCCGCCCTGCGTGAGGACCTCAAGGCGTTGAAAGTGGAGCTCGACCACCTTACAAAGTCGTTCACCGTCTGATACACCGCCCGATGTCCGTCCTCGCCTTCCTCGTCTTCTTCCCGCTCGCGGCGGCCGCCCAGGCCCCGGGCTCCGCCTCGTCGGAGCGCGTCTACACGCTGGAAGAAGCCATGCGCCTGACGCGCAACGACCCCAAGCTGCAGTCGGCCGAGCAGGACGTCATCATCGCCGAGCAGCGCGTCAAAGAGGCCCGCTTCCAGTTCCTGCCCGAGTTCGGCCTGCAGGCCAGCGCCACCAAGTACGACGCGCGCTATCCCTTCTCCCTCTCAGAGGACGCGCGCAACATCCTGCTCTTCCCCTCCCGCGACGAGAACATCTTCTCGGGCCGCGGCTACATGCGCCTGTCGCTCTACGAGGGCCAGCGCGGCATGAACACCTTGCGCCTGGCCCAGGCCGCCAACCAGCAGGCCCTCTCCAACCGCGACTCCGTGCGCCTCGACCTGACCCTGAGCGTGAAGGAGGCCTTCTACACCTTGCTCTACGCCCAGGAGCAGGCCAAGGGCGCCGAGGAGCTCGCAGCGGCCGTCGAGCGCGTCTCCGGCGAGGACGGCCTGGGCGTCTGGGAGCGCATCGAAGCCGAGACCGCGCTGGGCGCGGCCGCATCGCGCGCCTCCGAGGCCCGCCACAAGCTCGACGCCGCCCGCCTGGACTTCCTGCGCGCGCTCAACCTGGAGCTCAACACGCCCTTCCGCGTGGTCGGCGCGCTCGAGACCGCTCCAGTGCGCGCCGAGGTGGAGAAGGCCGTGGTGTGGGCCATGGAACTGCGCCCCGAGCTGCAGTCGCAGACCTACAAGGCTCAGATGGACGCCATCTCGGTCAACCTCGCCATGGGACGCCGCTATCCCACCTTGTTCGTCGGCGGCGACTATGAGCTCACCGACCAGCGCTTCCCGCTCAAGAAGAACAACTGGGATGTCACGGTCGGCTTGAAGGTCCCCTTCTCCTACGACTACTGGACGCAGATCGTGCGCAAGAAGGCCGAGCAGCGCCAAGGCCAGCTGGCGCGCGCCGAGCTGCAGGACCGCGTGCGTCTGGAGGTCCGTCAGGCCGCCGAGACGCTGGCCTACTGGCAGCAGGAGTGGCCGCGGCGCGAGGCGCGCTACAAGCGCGTCGCCGCCCTCGCCGAGGCCGTCGCCGGCCGGCCGGGCCCCGCGCTCTCCAAGATCCGCGCCCGCTCGGGACTGCTCGAGCTCAAGCTCTCGCACCTCGCCGCCGTCAAGGAGCACATCCTGGCCCGCGCGCGCCTGGAGCGCGCCATGGGCCGGGAGCTCGCGCCGTGATGAGGCCGCTGGCCGCCCTGCTGGCCGCGCTCCTCGCCGTTCCCGCCGCCGCGGCGCCGGACCTCTCCGCCGAGGCCCTCCTGCGCGACCACCTCTGGCGCGAGGTGCGCCAGGCCCCGCCCGGGCGCCGTCCCAAGGTCGGCATCGTGTTCTCGGCCGGCTCCCTGCGCGGCGTCGCCCACGTGGGCGTGATGCGCGTGCTCGAAGCCGCCGGCTTCCCCGTCGACGTCGTGTCGGGCACCTCGATGGGCGCGGTGATGGGGGCCTTCTACGCGGCGGGCACGCCCATCTCCAAATTGTGGGAGATCGCCTCCGGAGTGCGCCTGACCTCCGGCAACGACCTCTCCAAGGCTCGCCTGGTATCGCTCGTGCTCTTCGACTCTTTGCTCTCCTCCGAGAACACCGAGAAGCTCGTGCGCGAGGGCATCGGCAACCTCCGCTTCGACCAGGCCAAGAAGCCCTTCGCCTGCGTGGCCATGGACGTCTACACCGGCGAGCCTATCGTCTTCCGCGACGGCGAGATCGCCCCGGCGGTGCGCGCCAGCATGAACCTGCCCGGCATCTTCAAGCCGCTCGAGTACCGCCACCGCTACCTCGTCGACGGCGGCGTCGTCGACTACATCCCCGTGGGCGCCGCTCGCCAGCTCGGCGCGGAGTGGACCTTGGCCAGCGTCACCGAGACCGACTTCACGGTCGCCCGCCCGCAGAGCGTGCTCGAGTCGCTCATGCAGGTCATCGACATCCGCGGCTCGTATCTCTCCCGCCAGCAGCGCCAGCAGGCGGATTTCCTCATCGAGCCCAAGGTCGGCGACATCGGCATGTTCGAGGACCACCGCATCCCCGAGGCCCTGGAGAAGGGCGTCCTCGAGGCCGCGCGCCGACTGCGTCCCGCGCAGGAATCCCTCATCATCGCCTCCATCGCGAAGCTCTCGGAGGTCTGGTGAAGTCCCTGCTCCTGCTCGCTCTCGCTTTGCCCGCCGGCGCCGCGTGGCGCCTGCCCTGGCGCGAGCCCGCCGAAGGCCTCATCCGCCCGGTGCAGGCCCTGCACGACCAGAACCGTCCGCAGGACGTCATCGCGGCCTTGAAGCCCGAGTTCATGCAGAAGCTGCGCGGCAAGGACCTGCGCCAGGCCTACGTCCTGCTCGGCGAGAACCTCGACCGCGCCGGCCGCGTCGACGAGGCCGTCGGCGTGTACCAGCTGGGCGTGAAGCTCTTCCCCGACAACGTGGACCTGCTCACCCGCCAAGCCGGCGTGCTCCACCGCTCCGGCCTGGACGCCTCCGCCAAGCCGCTGCTGCTCAAGGCCCTCCAGAAGGAGCCGCGCCACGTCGGCGCCCATATCGGACTGGCCGAGATCTACCGCTCCCAGAGCTTCCTCGAGCAGAGCGCCACGCACTATGAGGCCGCCCTCGAGGAGCAGCCCGGGCGCGCCGAACTCTGGGGCGAGTACTCCGAGGTCCTCCTCGCCTCACGCGACTTCCGTACCGCCGACCTGGCCCTGCGCCGGGCCGTCGAGCTCGCGCCCGCCGACCCCCAGCCGCGCATCCTCTTGGCTTTCGCCCTGCGCGAGCAGGGCGACCTGACCGGCGCCGTCCTGCGTCTGGATGAAGCGCTCGACCTCGGAGCCGGCTTCGAGGTCCGCCGCGCCAAGGCTCTCTGGCTCGTCGAGGCGGGCCGCCGCGCCGAAGCCCTCAAAGAGGCCGAGCTGGTGCTCAAGGCCGCCCCCGGCGACGCGGCCGCCCTGTGGGCCCGCGCGCGCGTGCGCCGCGCCGAGGGCCGCAAGGCCGACGCCCTCAAGGACCTCGC
>CAZTZW010000088.1:0-8535 GCA_964618085.1 uncultured Elusimicrobia bacterium | reverse complement strand
TTCTCTACGCCGCGGCCAAGGCTTACGGCTATCTCAAGGCCCAGCGGCCGGACGTCGCCTCGGGCGCGGTGGTCCCCAAGGCTTTCACGCTGAAGCACGGCGTGCTCTCGGCCGTTCTGCTGGCCGTCGGGTTCTTCCTGATGATGCAGAACCTGATCTGGCTCGCGGCTCTCGTCGGCATCGCGCCCTGGATCGCCTACAAGACCTTCAAGCACCTCAAGGCCTGACGTTAACAAAGGGGCCAGGCACCGAGTTAACAAGTCAAAAAGTTAACTTGGTGCCTGGCCCCTTTGTTGACTTTTAGTCGGTCAGGCGGAACTGGACGGCCTGGGGGAGCTTGACGGCGACGGGCTTGCCGCTGAGGGCGAGCGCGGGCGAGAACTTCATGAGGGCGCCGACTTTCTGCGCCGCCGCGTCGAAGGCGGGGCCCGCCCCGCGCATGACGTCCACCGAGGAGACCGCGCCCGCGCGGTCGATGTGCAGGGCGACCACGACGTCGGCCTCGCGGCCGGCGCGGCGCTCGGCCTCGGGATAGAAGCGGCGCAGCAAAGCGAGCACCTCGTCGCGGTTGAGCAGGCGGGGCATGGCGGAGAGCGCCGTGCCGCCGTCGCCCGTGCCGCCGGGCACGCCCTCGTCGGAGCCCTCGCCCCAGCCGCCGGTCTTGGCCGCGGTGCCGGTGCCGCCCACCGCGCCGCCGGGAGTGGTCTCGGGCGCGGCGGGAGTCTCGACGACCTTGGTGTTGGGGCCGGGCAAGGTCCAGTCCTTGGGCGGCTCGGCCGGCTTCTCGACGGGCTTCTCCGGCTTAGGCGTGAGGTCGGTGACGTTCTTCAGGGCCGGGACGCCGGGCACGAAGGCCTTGGGCGCGCCGAGCTTGGCGGGGCCGGTGCCCAGGAAGGGGCTGATGATCTCGATCTCGAACTCCGGCGCTTTGATCCAGCCGAAGCGCGGCAGCAGCCAGACGAACGCGAACAGGAGCGCGTGGCCTCCGGCGGACCACGCGACGGAACGGGAGAAGGGTTGGGGCTCGGGAGCCCTCACTTGCGCACGACCTCCAGTCCCACCTTGCGCACGCCCGCGCCGCGCACGTCGTCGAGCAGGGCCGCGACCTCGCCGTACGGCAAGGTCTTGTCGGCCGAGAGCGTGACCGCCTGGTCGGGGCGGCTCTTGACCGCGGAGGCGATGTAGGCCGTCAGCTCCTCGCGCGTCACCGGCTTGCCCGCGACGGTGAGGCGGCGGGCGCCGTCGAAGGCGACGGCGATGGCCTCGGTGGCGGTGCGCTCGTGGTGCGCGACCTTGGGCACGTCCACCTTCACGGCGCGGCGCGAGATCATCGGCGCGGTCGCCATGAAGATGATGAGCACGACCAGCACGATGTCCACCAGCGGCGTGACGTTGATGCCGGTGATCGGGCCGTCGGCTTCGTCGGAGGCCTGCATGGGGCTCCTAGCGCTTCTTCTCCCGGGCGGCCGATACGACGCGGCGTCCCAGGGCTTCCGTCTCGACGAGAAGGTCGCGCGACGTCTTCTGCAGGAGGTTGTAGGCGACGACGCAGGGCAGGGCCACGAGCAGGCCGACGGCCGTCGCGATGAGCGCCTCGGAGAGGCCCGCCATCACGACCTCGGGGCCCGCGCCGCTCTGCGCCAGGTCGTTGAAGGCCTTGATGACGCCGAGCACGGTCCCGAACAGGCCGATGAAGGGCGCGTTGTTGCCGAGCGTGCCCAGCCAGAGCATGCGGCCCTCCAGACGCAGTCGCTCCTCGGAGAGCGCGGCGGCGAGATGGTCGGCGGCGGCCTCGGGACCGCGGGGCGCCTGGCTCAGCGCGGCCGTGAGCGCGCGCGACGCCGCGCACGGGTGCTTCTCGACGGCCTTCGCGGCGGCGGCGACGTCGCCCTCCAGGAGGGCCGCCGTCAGCGAGGGCCGCAGGGCGGCCATCGCCAGCTTCTCGGCCTTGAACAATTTGAAGCGGTCGACCACGATCGAGACGGCCAGGACGGAGGCCGCGACGAGCGCCCAGATCACCCAGTCGCCGCCGGTGAGGGCGAGGGCCATGAACGGGGAGGCGGTCATTTCTTCTCCTGACGGGCGGATATCTTCAGCAGGGCCCCGGCCATCTCGGCCTGGGTCACGGGGTCCTTCTCGAACTGGAACTCGCGGAGGATCTTCTGGTACTCGTACTCGCCGCCCAGCTCCCCAAGGTAGTGGGCGGACATGGCGCGGATGAACCAGTCGGGGTGCTGGATGAAGCGCAGCAGGATCTCTTTGCCGTAGCCGTCGCCCATGCGCCACAGGCCCGCCGCGGCGAAGACCTGGACGGGCAGGCTCGCGTCGGCGCGCGCCGCGCCGCCGAGCTGGACCTGCACGACGGGGTTGCCCAGGACGAGGAGAGCCTCGACGGCGGCGAAGCGCATGGTGACGTTCGGGTCGATGAGCGCGCTCTGGATGAGCGAGAGATGGCGCATGTCCTTGGTGTAGGCCAAGGCGATGAGCGCCGCCGCGCGTATCTGCACGTTCTTGCCGAACTTGACCACCTTCTCGAGCTCGAGCTGGAGGCCGTAGTCGCTGGTGCCGGCCAGGCCCTCGGTGAGCAGGAAGCCCAGCTCGGTGTAGCGGGTCTTGAGGTTGTAGCCCGTCATGGTCGTCAGCTTGGAGAGGTTGCCGACCGACGCGTCGAGCGAGGTGATGGAATCCGGGCGCGAGTCCATGCGCTGCTCGAGCAGGCGCTTGAGGTGCTGGTTGATGCGCGGGTCGATGAGGTCCACCTGCGCCCGCACGCGCGGCGCGGTGATGACCAGCGGCTCGAGTTGGAGGAGCGAGGAGGAGTCGAAGATAAGGCTCGGCGCGTCGGCCGCGAAAGCGGACGACGCGCCGAAAAGCAGCGCCATCGCGAGGGCCGTGGTCTTTCTCACGGCGTCGCCTTCTTCGTTTTAGGATAGAGCTTCAGCGCAGCGACGCAGAACTCGGCCACGACGAAATCGTTGGTGACCTCGCGGTCGATGCGGTCGAGGATGAGCTTGTAGTCCTCGGCCGTGCCCAGCTCGCCGATGTACTTGGCGGCCAGGCCTTTGACCACCCAGGAAGGGTTGTCGAGGAAGGCGCGCAGGCGGTGCAGGCCCGCCGGGTCGCCCAGGCGCACGAGGCTCGCCGCGGCGTAGACGCGCAGGAGCGGCTCGGTGTCGCGCTCCGAGGCGGCCGCCAGCAGCGGCATCGCCTGCTGGGGGTGGCCCCAGACCGTGAGCGCCTCGAGCGCGCCGAAGCGCACGCCGAGGTTGAGGTTGATGAGGGCCTCGTTGAATATCTGGAGGTGCTTGAGCTCGCCCTGCTTGGCCAGGGCGATGAGCGCCGCCGCGCGCGCCTCGCCCTCGCGGTCCCAGCGCGCCAGCTCGACGAGCTGCTGGCGGAACACCGGGTCGGGGTTGGCGGCGAAGGCCTCGGCCAGCGGGATGCCCAGGCCCAGGAAGCGGTTGCGCAGGTCGAAGCCGATGGGCGAGCCCACGGTCAGCATCTCGCCGATGGGCGTGCCCTCGACGCCGGTCAGGTCGCGGCGGAACCGGGAGCGGTCCTCGGCCAGCTTGATGAGGGTCGTGGAGATCTGGGCGTCGGCCTTGGGCCCGTCGCCGGCGAGCGCGCGCTGGTCGGGGACCGACGACAGCTTGATGCCCCCTTCGGGGATCATGTCGGGTCCGGCGCAGGCCGAGAGCAGGGCGAGGGAGACCGCCGCCACGATGCGCTTCATGCCACCATTATGCGATTTCGATGTTGCACTTTCCACTCGGGCGCCGCGGGCGGGCCGCCGCCTGAAATAAATCCGACACAGCATACAGCTACACTGTTCCCAGACGCGAAGGACCTTACGACACCAAGAACCCCAACCGACGCGTCACCCCACCAGGAGCGCCGCCCCGGGGCCTATAAGGCACCGGGGCGGCCGATTTCCACCGGCCCCCCCTGTCCTTTGGCATCGAGCCGTTGGGACTTTCGTCTCATACGCGCCCGGACGCGCCGAGTCATAATACAGGCATGACCAGGCTCCTCCCTCTTCTCGCCCTCGCCGTCCTCTGCGCGCCCGCCTCCGCCGCCGAATTCGTCTGCACGCGCGAAGCGCATCCATCGGACGCATTAAGGAATCCTCCGCACAGCTTCGCGCTCGGATTGACGCGCGTCGCGCCGTCTCGCTACGACGTGACGGTGCGCGACAACGGCAAGTACTGCATCGCGCGGGCCCGCACGCTGCAATGCGCCGCCGAGAACATCGCCGATTGCGAGATCCGGGCTCACGCCGTGGACAAGGACTACGACCCCGACGACTGCCGCTTCCTCGGTTATGGCCGCTACAGCGGCCGCTGCATGCACTCGGAACTCTGCCCCAGGCCGCTCCTCATGCGCCTTTCCGCCGACGCCTCGAACGCCCCGGTCGTGCGTAAGGTCGTCACCGAGCATATCGCCAACGGCTTCGAGTACGAACTGGACTACCGCTGCGCCCCCGCCGCGACTTCCGACGCCCTTCCTCCCTCCGCGGGCACGGTCCGCTTCGAGTAAGCGCCGGCGCCTCCCCGGATCAGGGCAGCGGCGGCTCCGGACGCTTGATGGGACGGAAGGCCTTGACCACCTGCTCGATCCAGCGCGCGTCCACCTCGTTGAAAGGCGTCGCGGCGCGGGCGACGAACACCGCCCACGGCCGGCCGTTCATGTCCGACACGGGCACCGCGATGGCCGGCGAGCCGCCGTCCTCGCCGAGCTTGGCGTCCTTGGCCTTGAAGGCCTCGGCGATGAGGCCGTCGAGCGGACGGGCCTGAGGCGCCTCGTCGCGGCCGGGCCCGGGCAGCAGCCCCTGGCCGTCGAGCTGGAGCGTCCACATCCCGCACCACGTCCACGGGTCCTTGGAGAAGGCGTCCCACAGGGCGTCCACGGTCTCGCGCATCATGCGGTCGGCCATCGGGTCGCGGCGCCGCCACTTCAGGTCGAGCGCGCGCTTGACCTGCTCGTAGCGGTGGCGCGCGGGCAGCTCTCTTATATCCTTGGGCTGCGCCTTCGGCGGGATGAGGGGATCGTTCATTTGGCCTCTTTCTTGATGACCAGCTGTCCGCAGGCGCCGTCGATGTCCCGCCCGAGGTTCTGACGCACGGTGGACTTGTAGCCGGCGGCGAGGAGGCGCTCCTGGAAGCGGCGGGCGTCGGACTCGTCGGTCGGCTTATGCGGCGTGTCGGTCTGGTTGAAGACGATGAGGTTGACGTGGAGCAGGCCCTTCTCGCCCAGGCCGTCGAGCCACTTCACCAGGGCTTCGGCGTCCTGAGGGCGGTCGTTCTCGCCCTTGAGCAGGACGTACTCGAAGAACACCTTGCGGTTCGTGTCGCTCAGGTATTGGCGCAGCGCGGCCGCCAGCGCCTCGAGGTCGTAGGCCTTGTTCATGGGGACCAGGCGCGTGCGCAGCTCGTCGGTGGCGGCGTGGAGCGAGAGCGCCAGGTTCACCTGGGGGAAATCCTTTCCGAACTGGACCATCTTGGGCGCGACGCCCGAGGTGGAAACGGAGATGTGGCGCGCGCCGATGGCGAAGAGCTTCTGGTCCATGAGGAGCTTGAGGCTCGCCGCGACGGGCTCGTAGCTGGCGAAGGGCTCGCCCATGCCCATGTAGACCACGTTGTCGACGCGGCCCTCCAGCCCCTGGCGCGCCATGTACTGGCGCCAGAACAGGACCTGGTCGGCGATCTCCTCGGCCGTCAGGCTGCGGGTCAGGCCCATGAGACCCGTGGCGCAGAACGTGCAGGCCACCGCGCAGCCGACCTGGGAGGAGATGCAAGTGGTCCAGCGCGTCTCGCTGGGGCGCAGCAGCACGGTCTCGATGACGCGGCCGTCCTTGAGGTCCAAGAGCGCCTTGTGCGCGCGACCGTCCGAGGACACCGACACCGAGCGCGGCACGGCCGACAGGAGCGGGACCCTCTCGGCGAGCTGCTCGGGCAGACCCGCCGGCAGACCCCCGACCTCCTGATACGTGGAGACGCCCCGGCCGAACACGGCCTGCCGTATCTGGTCCCAGCGGTACTTCGGTTGGCCCAGCTCCGCGAGCGCGGCTTGGACCTTGGAGGCGTCCATCTTTAGTAGACCAGCTCCCGCACGTGCTTGTTGTCGAGCAGCTTCTTGACCACGTTCTTCTGCTCCATGCGCGGGCCGGAGACGTACCACTCGCTGTAGTAGAGGCCGCCCTTCTTCATAAGCTTGCGGCGCAGCACCTTGACCTCGGCGTGGCGGAAGATGGTCTTGACCTCCTCGAGGCCGTCGTCGTTGAGGTCGGAGGTGATGCGGAAGGTGTGGCGCTGGCGCAGGTCGTCGACCCAGGCGTCGAACTTCGGGAACACGACCTGGACGACGAGCACGGGAACGGTGGCGCCCGCGGCCAGCAGGTAGCGCTCGAAGCCGGCGGCCATGCCGATGGCGGCGACGACGAAGATGGTCGCCGCGGTGGTCAGGCCGGTGACGTGTTCGCCCTCGCGCATGATGGCGCCCGCGCCGAGGAAGCCGATGCCGGTCACGAGCTGGGCGGCGATGCGCGTCGGGTCGGCGATGCCCACGCCCTCGGCGAGACGGTGCGAGAGGACGGCGAACAGGCACGAGCCGACGCAGATGAGGATGTTGGTGCGCAGGCCGGCGGCCTTGTCGGAGAGCTCGCGCTCGAGACCGATGGCGCCGCCCAGCCCCAGCGCGACGGCGAGGCTAAGCAAGTCCTGGGAATAGAAGCTCTGCACGGTTCCTCCTTGATTCATGGCCCAGCGCCGCTGCGGCCGCGCGGCGGCCGGAGCGCACGCAATCGGGCAGTCCGACGCCCGTATAAGAACTGCCGGCCAGCACCAGGCCGGGATGGCCGCGCAGGCACGAGGACAGACGCTCGAGGCGCTCGCCGTGGCCCACGTTGTACTGCGGGTTGGCCTTGATCCACCGCGCCGCCTTGGCCGCCCGCGGCTTGACCCCGCCCAGGCCGAGCAGGGCGTCGAGCTCGCGACGCACGGTCTCCTCGACGCGCGTGACGGCGGCTTCCGCGTCTTCCTCGCGGCCCGCGCCGCCGACGAAGGCGCGCACCACGGTCTTGCCCGCGGGAGCGCGGGCCGGGAACTTGCTCGACGAGAAGGTGGCGGCCGTCACCGACAGGCCCTCGCCGCGAGGCGCGAGGAAGCCGAAGCCGGCCGGCGGGCGCCTCAGGCTCGAGGTGTCCCAGACGTAGGTCGCGGTCGCGGTGGAGACGAAGGGTATCTCGCGCAGGCGCCCCGCCAACTCGGGGTCGGTCCACTCCAGCGCGGAGGCCGCGGCGGGCGCGGGCAGGGCGCAGACCACGGCGTCGGCGCTGACGCTGCCGCGCGGACCGGCGACCTCCCAGGAACCGCCGCGGCGGCGGATGGTCTCGATGGGATGGTCCGTGCGGACCGCGCCCGCCGGCAGGCCCTTGGCCAGCGCGTCGATGACGCGGGAGAGGCCGCCCTTGATGGTCATGAACGTCGTAAAGCCGCTCTTGGCCGAGGTGCGCGCCGGGCCTCCGAGCCACAGCGAGCGCGCCAGCCCCCCCTTCTTCTCCATCTCGAGGAGCTGCGGGAAGGTGCTGCGCACGCTCAGACGCTCGGGGTCTCCGGCGTAGATGCCGCCGAGCATCGGCCCCACCAGGACCTCCAGGGCCTCGGCGCCCAGGCGGCGGCGGGTGAAGTCGGCGAGCGATTCGTCCGCGCCGTCGCGGCGGGTCGGCACGAAGGGCTCGACGGCCATGCGGAGCTTGCCCGAGGCGCTGAACAGGGGCGAGAGCGCGAAGGGGATGACGCGAGTGGGCGCGGCGAGGCTCATGCCGTCGGGCATGGGCACCAGGCGGCCGCCGCGGGCCACGAAGACGCGGGGCGACCCGCCGGTGCCGATGAGCTCGCTCTCCAGGCCGAGCTCCTTGACCAGCTCGACCATCTCGGGCTTGGTGGTGATGAAGGAGTCCGGCCCGATCTCGATGGTCGCGCCGTCGAGGACCTCGGTGCGGACCTTGCCGCCGAGCCGCTCGGAGGCCTCGAGCACGACGACCTCGACGGGACGCTTCTCGCGCTGCGCCGCGCGAGTCAGCTCCCAGGCAGCGGACAGGCCGGTGATGCCCCCTCCGAGGACGACGACGCGGCGCGGCGCCTCGTCGCGGGAGCGGGACGGCCTCATGAGAGCTCGTGCACCCAGTCGGCGACGGCGCGCACGTTGTCGACGGGCGTCGTCGGGAGGATGCCGTGGCCGAGGTTGAAGATGTGTCCCGGCCGTCCGCCGTTGCGGCGCAGGATGTCCTTCACGGCGGCCTTGAGTGCCTTGCGGTCCGAGAACAGCATGAGCGGGTCCAGGTTGCCCTGCACCGCGCGCTTGCCCAGGCGCTTGCGCGCGGCGTCCAGGTCGACGCGCCAGTCCACGCCGATGACGTCGCCCCCGGCCGCGGCGAAGTCCTCGAGGAAGCCCGAGGTGCCGGTGCCGAAGGAGATGACGGGCACGCCCGTCTTCTTCACCTCGGCGATGACCCAGGCGGTGTGCGGGCGCACGTGC
>CAZTZW010000087.1:0-8538 GCA_964618085.1 uncultured Elusimicrobia bacterium | reverse complement strand
AGACCTGGAAGTGGAGCTACCTGCCCCTCATGGGCATGCTCCTCCTCAACCTGGCCATGACCGGCACCAAGGGCGCCTGGCTCGGCTTCGCCATGGTCCTCGCGGTGTTCCTGGCCATCGCCTTCATCTTCTTCCCGACGCTCAAGCCGTACCGCGCCAAGGTCGCGGGCGTCTGCCTCTTCGGCATCCTGGGCTTCGTCGGCTACACGGCCAAGGACCTGACCAACCGCGTCGTGTCCGTCAACTTCCGCCTCTTCACGTGGGAGGCGACCTGGGAGATGATCCGCACCAGCCCGCTGACGGGGTCGGGCGTGGGGTCGTTCCCGCCGCTCTACCCCGCTTTCCGCCGCCCGGCCATCTTCCACATCGAGGGCAAGCACAACACCGAGACCGACCACGCCGAGAACGAATACATCGAGCGGCTCTTCGACGACGGCATCCTCGGCTTCGGCCTGTTCCTGTGGATGGTCTTCAGCACCCTCTTCATCGGCTTCAAGGCGCTGGGGCACCTGACCAAGGACATGACGGCCGGCCGGCCGCCGCCGCCGCGCGTCTACGAGCTGGTGGGCTACCTCGTCGCCTTCTGCGGCATGCTGGGGCACAACAACTTCGACGTGAGCCTGCGCTTCGTCTCCTCGGGCGTGTACCTGGGCCTGCTGGCGGGCGTCATCGTCAACGTCGCGCGCGGCAAGGCGCTCTACGAGCTGCACGGGCACCGCCTCGACGCGGCCGGCGCCGCGCCCGTCCCCGCCGAGGCGCCCGAGGGCGAGGTCCCGGGCCTCTGGCGCACGCTGTGCGACTTCCTCATCTGGCCGGCGCGCCTGGCCGCCATCGGCGGCATCGTCTACGTCGCGTTCGTCATCGGCGCCGGCTCCCCGCTCCTGAAGAACGTCCCGGTCGCCGGCATGGTCGGCGAGTTCATGGCCATCCTCGGCCCGCTCAACCGCATCCCGCCCGGCGGCGACATGTGGCAGTGGTGGCTGGCCTGGGGCGTGTTCGCGGGCTGCATGGGCGGCCTGGGCTACGCGATGATACGCGTGTGCCTGCTCTCGGGCAACCCCATCGTCTCGGGCCTGGTCGTGGCCATGCTCATGCCGCTGTACATGTTCTGGGGCTACTTCAAGGCCGACGTCCACCACAACATCGCCATCTTCTTCTCGAAGGAGCGGCAGTGGGAGCCGGCCGTCGCCAACTACCTCGTCGTCAACAAGCTCAACCCCGATTTCGTGATGGCGAAGTACTTCCTGGGCAACGTGTACAACGACCGCTTCGACATGCGCAAGGTGTACAACCCGAACTGGGGCGATACCAACGACGTCCCCATGGACGACTACGACCGGGCGCTGTACTGGTACAACGAGGTGCGGCGCCTGGCCCCCAACTACGTCCAGATGCATCACCAGGTCGGTTCCCTGCACATGAAGCGCGCGCAGCACGCCACGGACCAGGGCAAGCACGAGGAGGCGCAGAAGTTCCTCGACATGGCGATGACGCGCTTCCGCCTCTACGAGCAGATCGACCCCGTCTTCGCCCCGAACTACCACCGCATCGCCCAGATCTACATGATCCGCAAGGACTTCGACAACGCGATCAAGACCTACGAGGCCCTCATCAACGCCGACAAGTGCGGCGTCGACCCGAAGCTGCTGGGCAACCCCGCGCTGCGCAAGAGCATCCTCTCCTACCAGCAGTACGTCGAGGAGGACGGCAAGCCCGTCCACCGCCACGCGGTGCCGCTGTTCGCCGCCGAGGGCTCGGAGAACTGGACCGCGTTGGCCAACGCCTACTACCTCGCGGGACGCCTCGAGGACGCCGAGCGCGCCTACCTCCACGCGCTGGCGCTCAACCCCCAGCACTCCAACGCGGCCAACAACCTCAAGGTCGTCTACGGCCGCGCGCAGGCGGAGGGGCGCCTGAAGAAGGTCGAGGCGCCCAAGACCCCGCCGCTGCCCGGCTCCCTCCCCTTCACCGGCCTCAAAGTCCTGCCTCGCGGCGGACGTTAACGGTAGGCGCGCTCGCGCGCGAGCAGAGGCTCCACGTAGGCGAGGACGGTCCGCTCCTCGGCGCTCAGGAAGGCGGGGTGGAAGCGGACGTACTCCCAGGAGCGGCTGGCGACGCGCAGGAGGCGCAAGGCCATCGCGGGCAGCGCGGCCAGCGGCCAGGCGGGGGTCTCCCGGGCGGCGCGCTGGCCGAGCTGCGCGATGAGGAAGTCCCGGGCCTCTTCCGGCCGGCACGCCTTGGCGAGGTACATCCCGACCTCGGAGGCCGTCCGGCGGCGGATGAGGTCCTTCTCCTCGGGCGTGCCGCCGCCGGACTCCAGCGCCTCCATGGCCTCGAGGAAGTTCTCCTGATAGCGGTCGGTGAGCTGGGCGCCGTGCAGGCGCCGCACCGACAGCGGCTCGCGCGAGGCGGCCACGGGCAGGCCGTGACTCAAGAAACGGGCGAACAACTCGGTGTCGAGGGTGCGCATGTGGGTGCGGAAGAGGCCCCATTCGCGGAAGGCCGGGGCGGCGATGGCGAGGTTGGTCGTCACGTAGGGGAGCTTGGCGTCGCCGATGGCGAAATGACCGGGCACCACTCCCTCGGGGATGTCGCGCCCCCGGTCGAAGAGAGTCCCGAGCAGGCGGCCGTCGCGCAGGACCCAGGCGTTGGAGAAGAGGTAGCCCGCGTCGGGCTCGCGGCGCGCCAGCGCCAGGAAGGCCGTCAGCCGGCCCGGCAGCCACAGGTCGTCGGAGTCGAGGAAGGTGATGAAGCGCCCCGTCGCCGCCGTGATGGCGAGGTTGCGCGAGGCGTTCATGCCGAGGTTGGCCGCGTTGCGGATGACGCGCAGGCGGGGCTCGGCGCGGGCGGCGGCTTCCAGGACCTCTCCCGACCCGTCGGTGGAGCCGTCGTCGACGGCCAGGCACTCCCAGTCTCCGCAGTCCTGGGCCGCGAGCGTGGCCAGGGCCGTGCGGCACATCGCCGCCCGGTCATAGACGGGCAGGATGACCGAGAAGGCCGGAGACGTCACTTCTTGAGCAGGTCTTCGACGGCCTTCGCGATCTTGGAGCCGGTGGGGGAGACGTCGGGGCCGAAGCGGCCGCGCACGACGCCGTCGGGGCCGACGAGGAACTTCTCGAAGTTCCAGCTGATGTCGCCGTCGTGGCCGGCTTCCTTGGTCAGGTACTGGTAGAGGGGGTGGATGCCGGCGCCCTTCACGGTGATCTTCGAGAACAGGTCGAAGGCGACGGCGAACTTGGTCATGCAGAAGGATTTGATCTCGGCGTCGGAGCCGGGCTCCTGGGCGCCGAACTCGTTGGCCGGGAAGGCCGCGATCTTCAGGCCGCGCGCCTCGTACTTGGCGTAGAGGTCCTGGAGGTCCTTGTACTGCGGGGTGAAGCCGCACAAGGACGCCGTGTTGACGATGAGCAGGGGGTGGCCCTTGTAGTCGGAGAGCTTCTTGGGCTTGCCGTCGATGTTCTTCATCTCGAACTCGTAGACGCGCCCGGCGGTCTTCTCGGCCTGCATGGGGTTCACCTCGGTCTTCTTTTTGAACGCGGAGCCCATGGCGAAGAGGGTCGAGACGACGGCCATCTTGGCGCGCTGGAGGCTCTCGTTCATCCAGGGATTGTATAAAAGGGCGACCGGTCAAAAGCTAGAATCGAGGCATGAAGCGTCCGAAGCCCGCGGTGTTCGTGGACCGCGACGGGGTCCTGGTGCGCGAGGTCGGCTATCTTAGCGCCATGAAGGACCTGAAGGTCCTTCACGGCGTCCCCGAGGCGCTCAAGCTCCTGCGCAAAGCGGGCTACAAGGTGGTCGTGGCCACCAACCAGAGCGGGGTGGCCCGCGGCTATCTGACCTTGGCCACCTTGGGCCGGCTGCATGCCGAGCTGAAGCGCCGGCTGGCGCGCCGCGGAGCCAAGTGGGACGCCCTGTACTTCGCTCCCTACGCTCCCGACAGCGGCCACCCCTGGCGCAAGCCCGGCATCGGCATGCTCAAGGCCGCCCAGAAGCGCTTCGGCCTGGACCTGAAGGCGTCTTTCTTCGTGGGAGACCGCCCTTCCGACGTCCAGTGCGCCCGGAAAGCGGGCTGCGGGGCCATCGTGGTCCGCACCGGGGCCGGCCGCTCCTACAAGGGCCCCCGTCCCGACGTCTACCGACGGGACCTCCTCTCCGCCGCCCGCTGGATTTTGGACCCTAAAAACAGAAAATAGCCCGTTTTTCGGGTCCGGGGCATGTCATAATATACGTAGGGGAAGGCGTTCTACCCCACGACGTAAGGAAAGAGGTTCGATACTAGAATGGCTACGGGCAAGGTTAAGTGGTTCAACGACCAGAAGGGCTTCGGCTTCATCACGCCGGATGACGGTTCCAAGGATCTTTTCGTCCACCACTCGTCCATCATGGGCGAGGGTTTCAAGACTTTGGCCGAGAATCAGGCTGTCGAGTTCGACGTGCAGCAGTCCGACAAGGGCCCGCGCGCCGCGAACGTTCGCAAGCTCTAAAGAGCTTCCGGCCTGAAAACAGCCGCCCCCGGGGAAACCCGGGGGCGGCTTATTTATGGGCGGGCGCCGGGGGCGGGTCTTTCTTTAGAGACACGCGCAGCCAGGCCGTGGCGCGCAGGGCGCCGTTCTCGGCGATACGCTTGGTCCAACCCCAGGTGGTGAGGTCCCGGCTGAGTTCCTCGGCGAGAGGCGTTCCGCAAGCCGCGAGCACGGCGGCGGTGACGCGGCCGCGTTGGGCCACTTTGTTGACGGCCTCGTAGAAGGGGTCGGCGATCCAGAAGTCCACGGCGGAGGCCGCCACCCTTTGGGCGAACTCCCGGACCGGTCCGGCGTCGCGCGGCGGCACGCGGACGCGCAGGTCGCTCGAGGCCAGCCGTCCGGGTAGAAGCATGCCCTGGGTGTCATAGTCGCTGAGTTGCGCCAGCGGCGTGAACGTCTGCGGCCCGGGCCGCGCGGCGCGTATCGGCCCGCCGAGGCCCCGTCGGACGCCCGCGCCGTCGAAGCGGACGTTCTCGGCGTTCTCCAGCGCGTGCCGGGCGATCAGCTCCTGGCCGAAGGCGGCGTTGACCACGCGCTGGCGCGGCGCGGGATGCGTGCTGGCGACCGCCGGGTTCGTGCAGCCGAAGTAATTCTCGGCGCCCGCCCGGCCGGTCACGACGGGATAGCCGCTCTCCGCCAGCAGCTGCTGGGCGATACCGTCGGCCTGCGCCTCGTAGCGGCGGTTGAAGGCCAGCCATTCCTGACGTTCGTCCTCCGGGAGCGTCGCCAGGCTCGTGGCGCCCGGATTACGCTTGAACATCTGCGCCCAGCGTCTCAGGCGCTCGGCTTGCTCGGGCCTCTGGTCCTGTACGGCGTGCCCGATCTCATGGGCGAGGATCATGACCTTGCCGGTGTGGGAGCTGGTGGTGTCCTGCAAGAAGCCGATGTACAGCCCGACGAAGCCGGGACTGGGGGGCGGCGCATAGCGGGTGAAGATGGCGTTCCTCGACTGATCCGCGACGATCAGTAGGCGAAGGCTCCTCTCATCGAAGCCCGCGCGGTCGCGCAGCTTCTTGAAGGGGGCCTGCAGGCCCATGACGGCGCGGCACTCCGGCGAGTCGGCGGCGGTTGGCCGCAGGGACTTGGTGCTCGGATCAAGCACGGCGACGTCGCAAACGGCCGCTCCGTCCGGCAAGGGCTGGTCTGCGGGCGTCTGCAGGGCGCCCGCGACGGCGGCCAACGAAAGGACGAGGCTGGCGAGAGGGGTCGCCATACCGGGAGTGTAGCCCCGGATGCCCCCTCCCGCCAGGGGGGCTAGTGCCCGACGGGGGCGGAGCCGTCCTCGAGGTACTCGCGGACCTGGTAGCGCGACGCGCTCCAGATGAAGATGCCGGAGACGCCGAACATCAGGGCGGCGAAGAACCAGAAGAAGGCCGCGCCCTGGAACTTGTTGATGGCCGAGACGTAGGCGGTGAGCATGTTGCCCGCGAACACGGTCAGGAACCAGAAGCTCATGATGGTGCTCTTCATGGACCGGGGCGCCTGGGTGTAGGCGAACTCCAGGCCCGTGATGGAGATCATGATCTCGGCGATGGTGATGAGCAGGTAGGGGATGAACTGCCAGCCGATGCTGGGGACCCCGCCCTTGTCGATGGCCGCCTGGATGAACGCCGCGGCCGCGAAGGAGCTCGCCGCGATGACCATGCCGCCGGACATGCGCCGCAGGGGCGTCATGGCGCAGCCGAAGGACCTCTCCATCAAGGGGTAGACGCCCTTGGCGAAGATGGGGATGAGGAGCATGACCATGATGGGGTTCAGGGCCGAGATCTGCGAGGCCTCGAACTGGATGCCCAGGAAGTTCAGGTCCATCTGCTGGGCCTGCAGCACCCAGGAGGAGCCGTGCTGGTCGAACAGCGCCCAGTACACGGAGACCGTCGCGAAGACCTTGAAGATGCCCATCGCGGCGCGCGCGCCTTCGACGTCCTCCTTGGCGTACTTGCCCTCCGCGGCCGACCAGAAGTCGCCGCCGGGCTTGCGCGTGCCGGTCGCGGCGGCCGCCAGCATGGCCATGAAGCCGGGCTTGCCGGTCTTGCCCGTGGGCGGCACGTTGACGAACTCCTTGCGGCCGAGCCAGAACACGAAGGTGGCGACGGCCATCAGGATGCCGGGGACGCCGAACGCCCAGGAGGGGCCGTACTTGACCAGGATCCAGGGCGTGAGCAGGGTCGAGAAGAAGGAGCCGAAGTTGATGGCGAAGTAGAAGATGTCGAAGATCTTCGGGACGAGCTCCTTGTTCTTGTCGGTGAACTGGTCGCCGACGTGGGCGGACACGCAGGGTTTGATGCCGCCCGCGCCCAGGGCGATGAGGCCCAGGCCGACGTAGATGCCGGTCTTGGTCTCGAAGAGCGAGAGCACCAGGTGGCCGAGACAATAGACGATGGAGAGCGTCATGATGGTCCGGTACTTGCCCCAGAACCGGTCGGAGAGCCAGGCGCCCAGCAGCGGCGTGAAGTAGCAGGCCGAGACGAACCAGTGGTAGACGGCGGTCGCCTCGTGCTTGGGCATGGCCAGCTGGCTGACCATGAACACGGTCAGGATGGCGCGCATGCCGTAGTAGCTGAAGCGCTCGCAGGCCTCGTTGCCGACGATGTACTTGATCTGGGTGGGGAACGTCGCGGTGGTCGTGGTCACGCTTTGGCTCCGAACGTCTTGAGGGCGGCCTTGAGGGCCGCGCGGTTATCCGTCGACAGAGGGGTCAGGGGCAGGCGCGGCTCCGGGCGGCACAAGCCGAGCATGGCCATGGCGGCCTTCACCGGGATGGGGTTGGTCTCCACGAACAGCGCCTTGATGAGGGGGAAGAGCTTCAGGTGCAGGGCGGCCGCCTGGGCGGGGCGGCCGTCGGCGAACAGCGCGCACAGCCGCTGGGTCTCCCGCGGGGCCACGTTGGCGACCACGGAGATGACCCCGCGCGCGCCCACCGCCATCATCGGCAGCGTCAGGCTGTCGTCGCCGGAGAGCACGTCCAGGCGCGGGCAGAGGGAAAGGATCTCGGAGACCTGGTCGAGCGAGCCCGCCGCTTCCTTGACGGCCGTGATGTTGGGGCAGTCCTTGGCCATACGGGCGATGGTCTTGGGCATGATGTTGACGCCCGTGCGTCCGGGGATGTTGTAGACCACGATGGGCAGGCGCGTCTCGCGCGCCACCGCGCGGAAGTGCTGATACAGGCCCTCTTGCGTGGGCTTGTTGTAGTAGGGGGCGAGCACCAGGAGCGCGTCGGCGCCGAGGGACTCGGCCTCGCGGGCCTGTTCGACGGCCTTCCAGGTGGCGTTGGTGCCGATGCCGGCGATGACGGGGACCTCGCCGCGGGAAGCCTCGCAGGCCAGCTCGATGCAGCGGCGGTATTCTTCGTGGAGCAGGGTCGCCGCCTCGCCGGTGGAGCCGCAGGGCACCAAGCCGCGGGTGCCTCCCTTGATCTGTCGGACGATGAGCTCGCGGTAGACCTCCTCGTCGAGGCGGCCTTGCGAATCGAACGGCGTGACCAGCGCGACGTAGGAACCTTCGAACCTCATAGAGCGACCTCCCCCGTGAAAACCACCTTGCCCGGTCCTTCCAGCCGCGGCCGGTCCGCGAGCGTCACGTTCAAGACGTCGCCGCTGCGGACCTGGACCGGGACGCTCGTCCCGGCGTAGCCCAGCGCGTTGGCGACCACGGCGGCGGCCACCACCCCGGTGCCGCAGGCCAAGGTCTCGCCCTCGACGCCGCGCTCGTACGTGCGCACCGCGAGGCGGCCCTTCTTGGCGGATACGAAATCGACGTTGGCGCCGGCCTTGCCGAAGGCCTTGTGGAATCGCAGCATGCGGCCCAGCGCGGTCACGTCGCCGATGCGGGACATGAACACGACCGCGTGCGGCACGCCTGTGTCGACGTAGTGGACCGTGTAGCCCGCGACCTTCATGGCGAGCCGGAGCTTCGACGGGCGCGGCATCGCGATCTCGGCGCGGCCGGCGGAGGTCAGGCGCGCGTCGAGGCGGCCGCGGTTGGAGTCCAGCGCGAAGGCCCGGCCCTTCGCCCAGCC